>JAGGRZ010000148.1 GCA_021159335.1 bacterium | reverse complement strand
CTAGTGTCCAAGACTTGATAGGAGTTCTTTATCTTCTGTTATTTAAGTTTTAATAATTAGATTTGTAATATTAAATGTTTGTGAAGTTATTTTCTTGACTTTAGCTTTACAACTTTACAGATTTTTTATATAAATTTTTCTTGCTTTTCTTTTTACATCATTATTTCCATTCTTTCTTATTGACTTTTTAAAAAATTTATGTTAATCTTGACAAAAGATTTTGACATGATAAAATTAAAAAAACAATTAAGGAGTTGAAATGAAAGATTACGATTTATGTAATTTTTATTATCGTGATTATAAGGCTTATCAAATTTTAATTAATTACAGGGAATCTAAATTAAAAAGAGTTTCGGATATCTTTACACCAAATTTAATAATTGCAGTTCCTCAACCTAATTTGACTTCAAATCCTTTTGAATGGATACTTAAGTATTTTCGTCCTGATACTATTTTATTCATTGCAGATTGGCTAACTTTGAATCCTGATTTAGTAGCTACATTTCCATTAAAAGATAAGAATAAGAAAATTGTAAATACATTATTCAAATTTGCTCAACAATTCAAAACGTCTTTTAATGTTGCTAAGGCATTTGGTTATGTAGCGATAGATAATAAATTATGGAAATTTTTGAACAAAAGGAATAAAATTTCATTAGATTATTATCTATGTTTAGTTTATAAACATAGGAAAGATTTTCATAATAATTATCGGGGAATATATGCGCATTTTATACAAAATCTTGATTTGGAAAGAGAATTTGGGAGAATAATGAAGGCTTATAGAGCTCATTTGCTTGAAGATATTTAATATGGTGGTGATTTAAAATGAATGATAGTCAATTGGATTATCTAATTGATATTTGCAAAAGAATTTTAGAAAGTGTCTATATTGATGATGCGGACTATATGCCAACTGTTAAGTCTGATTATCTCTTTGAAGAATTAAGACAAATTATTAATGAAATAGAACAAGAGGGGGAATAATGAAAAAAAGATGGACTTTGGAAGAAGCATTAAAATTAAAAGAAGAAAAGAAATATAAAAGTTGGCAAGAATTAGAACAGATTTATGGGAAAAACATTAGAAGAACTTATAGACGATTAAAAAAGAGGTATCCAGAGTTAAATAATAATGCCGATACCGCTTCGGAAATTGAAGAAATAAAAATTGGTCTTAGGAAAGCTGATTGGCGGAAGATTTTATTGCAAGGCCAAGCGAATGCTGAGTTGAATAAAGAAATTTCTGGTATTAAAAATGAATTTGTAATAGATAAATATAAAGATTATCCTTATTCATATTTTCCAGTAATGTTTACTGCTGATTGGCATATTGGAAATACATGGGTTGATTATGAATCATTTTTAAAATTTATGGAATTTATTATTGACAATCAGATTAAATTATCTGTTGTTGGCGATATGATAGATAATTTCATTTTGGATAATTTAAAATTTCCAATGTTAAATACTTCTTTAACTCCACGTCAACAAAAAATAGCTTTGCTTAATTTATTAGATGAATTATTAAGAAATGATTGCTTATTGAATCTATGTTTAGGTAATCATGATCTTAGAAGTGAAAGAGCAATTGGAGAAACAATTTTTTCATTTTTTGATTTAAAGGTTCCTGTGTCACACAATAGAGCTGTAATAGAATTAAAATTTGATAAAGTTTCATATAAGATATTAGAAGTACATAAAGCTTTAGGTTTTAGCATTTATAATAAATTGCATGCAGGTCAACGTGAATTACGTTGGCATCATCCTGATGCAGATGTGATAGTTTTGGCGCATAAACATACACCAGCAATATTACATGATTATAATTTTAGGAAGTGGCAATGGATTGTTATGGTTGGTTCTTTTCAAAAACATAGTGAATATATCTATGATTATTGGGATAAATCTGCAACTATTTATAATCCAATATTTTTATTTGGTACGAAGGAAAAAAAGATAAAATTAATTGAATATTTTGAAGATTTTGAAAAATTTATGAAAGGGAAGGAAGATGAATAAGAAGGAAAAATTAGAAAATTTTGTTTGTAAAGCTTTGGATAGAATAATTCAAGAAGTTCCTTTGGTTCAATATTATGCAGTAGCTAGATTAAATAAAAAACATAATCTTACTGGTGGAAGAATCTCCGTTTCTTATGTGCCTGAAATGTTGAAAGCTACTTTTTATTTATATACATCTTTTTATCAACTTAATCCAGATTTGGAGCTTGATAAAAAGGAAATTTTATCATTACTTTGTCATGAAGTTGGTCATATTTTCATTTGGGAACTGACTGGAACGAACAAAGATGTAGAAAAAACTGCTACATATATAGGTAGGTTAATTTATGATTTGGTGGAAAAGGATATTATACGGTCTTGACTTTTTATTTTTTTTATTTTAGAATGAAAAGGGGCTAAAAATGAAGAAGAAAAGTGAATTATTTGAAATGTTAACTAAAGAATTAAAAAGTAAAACAAAACCTAAAAAAGTATTACATTTTGGTATTGCAGGATTAGATTTGATTGTTCCTTCAGGAATAGAGTTTAGTAGAATTTTGGAATTAAGTGGATTTAGTATGTCTGCTAAAAGTTTTTTGGCACAAAAATTATCAGCTAATTTTCTAAATCAAAATAAAGATGCATTAGTTTTGTATATTGATAGGGAGAATGCTTGTGAAGAAAAACGATTGTTAGAATTGGGAATTGACATGGAGAGATTTTTCATTGTTCCGCCTAATAAATGTCCTACTATTGAAAAGTGTTATGAAATTGTTTGTAGATTTTTTGATAAGTCTCACGAGGAAGGCATTGATGGTTTAGTTGTTATAGACAGTATTGCGTCATTTGGTGATGATAAAAGTAAATTAGTGGAAGATCAAGGCAGGGCGGCCAAAAGATTGCATGAATTTTTCCGTAATATTTCTGGACACATTTATGATAATAATTTATTAATTTTTAGTAATCATAAATATATAGCGCCAGGATTTATTGCTAGAGAAGTCAAAAGTGGTGGTCATGCACCTAATTTTTGGGGACATGTGGCATTAAGTTTGATGAATGTTAGTGCACTTAAAAGAGATAATGAAACTTATGCATATGTAATTAAAGCTGAAGTAAGCAAAAATAGAAGGGATGAACATTTGTTTGACTATACAAGATGGGTTTTAGATTTTAAGCATGGAGCTCATCCATTTACGGGTGTTTTAGATTATTTAGCACAAAAAGGAATTATACAACCTAGAAACAAAGAAGATTTTAAAACTTATAAAAAATTGCCTGTATTTGAATATGATACGGGTGAAGCAAAAATTCGTTTAAGTGAAAGAGATATTGAAAAAGCAAAAGAAATAGTAGAAAAATATAAGTTGCTTGAAAAGCTGGAGGATTGATGGGATTTCTTCCTGCATTAATTATTGGCGATATTCATTTAAAAGATGATCCTTTTAGATTGAAAGAATGGAATTATCTAAAAGAATGCATTTCTAAATTAGAAGTTAATAGTTATGTTTTCCTTGGTGATATTATAAATAAAACAAAAGAATTGCCTTTTCATATTCTATATGATTTTGCTTCTTTTTTATCTAATTTAAAAAAACCTTGTTATATTGTAGTTGGAAATCATGAAAATGAAGCCAGAAGTATAGAATTAAGGCATTCTTGGCTTTGTCTCATATCCTTCCTTCCTAATGTTCACATCTTTCCAAAATTAACAACAAAATTGTTGTACAACAAAACTGTTGTATTTTGGCCATATTATGATAAATCTGTTCCAGCTAATGCTGATATTATTTTTTCTCATAAAGACATTAAAGAACTAAATAAATATTATGATGCGGAATTTGCCGTATCAATTAGGGATTTTCCAAAGAAAGCTGTAGTTTTTAATGGTCATTTACATTTTGCAAGAAAGATTAAAAATTTATATATAACTGGAGCTTGTTATCCAGCTACTTTTAAGGATGATTATAAGTTGAATAGGTTTTTATATATTTTGTATGATTTAGATAATATAAAACAAATTGAAATAAATGTTACATCTTTTGATGAAAAGGATAATTTGTATAAGTTCTTTAGAAGAAAAGAAGTTAAAATACCAAAGAAAAAGTTTGAATTGCCAAAATTTGAAAAAGAATTTATTTCTTTAGATGAAATTTTGAAAAAATCGGATAATAAATTATTGAAGAACATAATTGCTAAATTGAGAGCAAAGTATTTGAAAATGGAAGAGTTTTAAAATGAATGCTAGAAATCGTGGGAAATCTATGGAAAGGGCTATAGCTAAGATTTTTCAGTTCGATAATGCACGTAGGATTGGAATTTTGGGTAAGGAAGATATTATTACTGATAGATTTATTATAGAAGTGAAGGAAAGAAAAAAATTGCCAAAATTTATGTTAAATGCTTATCGACAGATTGAAAAACATAGGACAAAAGACAAGATTCCATTATTTATATTGCATGAACTAAATAAGAATCATATGAACGATTTCGTGATTTTGAAATTAAAAGATTTTTTGGAGATTATAAAAAATGATTGAATTAAAGAGTATAGAACTAAAGAATTTTCGCAGTTGGGAACATTTAATTTATCCTTTTAAAGATGGTATAACATTATTAGAAGGTAAAATTGGAACGGGAAAGTCTAGTATTATATTAGCTGTTAAATATGCGCTTCAAGGTAACATAGAAGGATTGAGAAAAAGCGACCTAATTAGAGAGGGTCAAGATGATTTATTAGTGAAACTGGATATGTTAATTGAAGATAGAAATGTTACTATTTTAAGGAAAAAATCAGGTGTTCAATTGTTTATAGATTCTATACCGTATCACTTCAAGTATAATTCTTTACTTGATAATATTAAAAATAGGACTAAATTTGCATTTTTGTTTGGATTTTCTTCTTTTTTAGATTTAAGGCCTAATGAAAGAAAAAAGTATATTGAAAATTTATTGCCTGATATGGAATTTCTGAGAAAGACTGTTGATGATTATTTGTTTAAGATGGAAAAGAATATTGAATTTAAAATAGGAAAAATAAATTTATCTTTGTGGGAAAGCCATTTGGATTTTTTGATTGAAAATTTGAAAATTATTGAAAATGAAATTAAAGACACGAAATTAAAATTGAGGAAAGCAGTAAGAGAAAAAAATCAAATATCGAAAAAGTCTAGTTTCGATCTGGATAATATACAGAACAAAATAGAGAAATTAAAGTTAGAAAAACAAAAGATTGAAGAAAAGTTATCTGGTTTAAATAAAGAGAAATTGAAAAAATCTAAATCTTTGGAAAGTATTGTTGTTTTTGAAAAGAGATATGACTTTATAAAAAATAAGATAGAAGAATTAAAGAAAAATTTAAAAAACGTAGAAATTAGTATAAAATTTGAGAAGTGTAAATGGTGTGGACAAGAGATAAAAGATTTTAATTATATTAAGGAGAAGAAGAATGAACTTGAATTGGAACTTAAAGAGAAAATGATAGTTTTGAAAGATTTGACTAAAAAATTATCTAAATTTTCTTCGAAATCTGTTGAAAATGAGATAAAAGATTTGGATGAACTTATAAAGTCTAATGAAAAAGTAAAATATGAAATTCAATTACAAATAAATGATTTACAAGCAGAATTGAATTTTTATAGAACTGAAATGGAAAATAAACAAAAAATTTTTGATGTGATTGAAATATATAAGAAGCAATTAGAGACTTTGAAAGAAAAAAAAGAACATATTGAAAGTGAGATTTCAAAAACCAAAAGAATGTATGAAATAAAACAAAATTCTTTAAACATATTAGATAAATTATTAGCCAAAGTTAAAGATAGTAGAATTGAACTTAAAGAAATAGTGAAAAAATATTATGATTTATTTATTTCTAAATTAGTTTTTGCAATGAATGCATTTAGTGAAGGCAAAATCACAGTAGATGAAAATTTAATATTTAGATATAATGGCAGGAAATACGAAAAATTATCTTCAGGTCAAAAACAGTTAATGAAGATATCAGCTTCTTTGGCATTAGCTTATTTTGCACATAGTGTAGATGTAATTGCGATAGATGAAACATTTGATGTGAATCTCGATTCTGAAGCGCAAGAAAAATTGGCTCAAATGCTAGCAAATTTAAAAACAATTTTTAAAAAGATAATTATTATAAGCCATAATTCGGACTTGAAAAATGTTATTAAATTTGATAACATACAACATGTTGATTTAATAGATGAAAAAAGTCATTTGGAGGAAATTCATGAAATATAAGGAATTTTGCAATATTGTTTCACGGAGATTAGGTTTAAAAGCTGTAACTACTGAAAAGATAATGGATATAATTTTCGATACTTTACAAGATTTGGTCATGGAAGATAATTACGAAGTTGTTACACCTATTGGACGTTTTTATCCTGTGATACTTAAAGAAAAAATTGTAAAACATCCGATTACATTAGAAAAATATAAAGTACCAGCTAGAAAAACTATTCGTTTAAAGGCTGGTAAGTGTATATTGTAAGCTATTGACATTTTTTTATAAAATAATTATACTTAAAGAAAGGAGGAAAAAAATGGAAATAAAGTTTTTTAAATTAGTTACGAATGAATTTGTAATAAGTAATGTTAAAAAAGAAACTGATGAATTCTATTCATTATCAAAACCTATGGCTGTAATACGAAATAGAAATCAATTTATATTAATTCCATGGTTACCTATGGAAGAATGCCAGTTGAATAAAATTCATGTTTTAGTAGAAATTCCTATTTCTCATGCAGAAGATTTGAAAAAAATGTATATTCAACAGACATCTGGAATAGTCATTCCAGATATTAAAGTTGATTTAAAAAATATTGAAAAAGGAAAATAGAAATGGCGAAAGGCGGAAATTCTATTGGGATAATAATTTATAAAGATGAAGAAGAAATTACTGTTCAATTTAATTTTGATAGAACAATACGATTACCAAAACCTATTAAGCTTCATTGGCTGAAGGGTTTTGGTATTTTTAATGTAGGTTTTTTAGAAGGAAAGCCTTGGAGTGATGATGATTATTTACTTCTTAAAGGTAAACCAATTTGTTCGGAAAAAGATATTAAGCTTTTTTTAGAAGATTTAAAAATTCTTCTTTATACTTGGATTAAATTTTTTACTCAATAAATTTTAAGGAGGATAAAATGGAAAAAATTTGTAAATACTGTGTATTTTATGAAAATGGGAAATGTGAAGATTCAAAGGGTCCTAATGATTCTTGCGATGAGTTTTTACTTGATGAAACACTTTTGAAACGTGAAACTTCTATATCCCAAGATGAAAAAGTTGATGAAGCGGAAGAAGCCCAAAATGAAGTCGATTTAGGGCAAAATGTTATTGAAAATTCAACTGACATGGAACCAACACTTCAATCTTCAACTTTGGATTTAGAAAAATCTACTGAGAAATTGGAAGAACTTGATGAGAAATTAAATCAGAAGATAAATGTGAACAAAAAAGATAAAAAAATCATTATAACTATTGATTTATCTTCACTCTTTGAATAATGGAAGCTATTTTAACAAAATTGACTGAGGCAATATTAAATGAGATTTTGAAAAGGCGTGGTGATTTATTTCCATTGCCTAAACCGCCAAAGCGCCATAATAAAGTTATAATAAATGCTTCTGTAAATGTAAAAACTAATGATATTATTAGTAATATAAGTGCAAATTTTAAATTGCCTAAATCCTTAGTAGCTGGTATCATTTTAGATATGGTAGTTAAATATTTATCCGATGAAATATAATGTTGATTATTTAATTGATAGGTTGAGAAATTATTTATTTATTTTATATGGAAGAAATG
>JAGGRZ010000147.1 GCA_021159335.1 bacterium | reverse complement strand
GTCAAGAACATCCTCATCTCTAACGAGCTTAACATCTTCTCTTTTATAGTATTCCCTTGCTTTCTCAAGAGCTTCCTCCTCACTCCGCGCCACAAATTCTTTTCCATCAGGTCCGTACCAGACTGGTATTTGGTGTCCCCACCACAATTGACGGGATATGCACCAATCCCTTATCTCATTTAACCAATTAAAGTAAACCCCCTCCCACCTTCTGGGCAGGAATTTTATCTTTCCTCGCCTGACAATCTCTATCGCAGGCTGAGCAAGAGGCTTCATCCTTACGAACCATTGATTGGAAAGATAAGGCTCGATAACAGTATGACATCTATAACAATGACCTACTGAGTGTTTGTGATCTTCTATCCTCACCAACAATCCCTGCTTCTCGAGTTCCTTTACGATAGCCTCACGAGCCTCGTAACGGTCCATCCCTGCGAATTTGCCGGCATTCTCGTTCATAATGGCTTTCTCATTCATAACAAGCACGAGAGGCATCCCGGCTTCACGCCCTATCCAGTAGTCATTAGGGTCATGAGCTGGCGTTATTTTCACAGCCCCAGTCCCGAACTCCGGGTCAACCTGCGGATTAGCCACAATAGGAATTTCATTGGAAACGATGGTCTCTTCCCAGCCAAAAGTAAGTCCTTTGCGCTCTTTTGGCACGAGGGGCAATATTACCTTTCTGCCCACAACTTCTTTGTAGCGCTGGTCGTCAGGATTAACCGCTACCGCAGTGTCACCAAGCATGGTCTCTGGTCTCGTCGTAGCTACCACTATGCCGTTTTGCGGGTCATCGACAAAGGGATATTTTATGTACCAAAGTTTGCCTTCGTGTTCCTCATGTTCAACTTCATCGTCAGCGAGAGCTGTCCCACATCGAGGACACCAATTTATTATATATTTGCCCTTATATATTAGCCCTTCTTCATACAGCCTCACGAAAACTTCTCTGACCGCTCTTGAGAATATGGGGTCAAGTGTGAACCTGGTCCGAGTCCAATCGCACGAACAACCTATTTCCTTAAGCTGTTCTATTATTCGTCCGCCTTTCTCTTCTTTCCACTGCCACAAAAGTTCCACGAACTTTTCTCTCCCAACATCCTCACGCGTTTTACCCTGTGCCAAAAGCTGTCTCTCAACCATGTTCTGCGTCGCTATTCCCGCGTGGTCAGTTCCCGGTATCCATAGCGTATCGTAGCCCTGCATGCGTTTGCGCCTTATCAAAACATCCTGAATAAGGTTATTCAAAGCATGCCCAAGGTGAAGAACATCAGTAACATTAGGTGGTGGAATAACTATGACGAATTTTGGTTTGCCCGAATCCTTCTCAGCCGGGGTCGAGAATTTTCCCTCAAGCCAAAATTTGTTCCACTTCGGCTCGATATCATGCGGATTGTATGTTTTCGGTATCTCCATTTTAAGATAAAAATAATTTGAGATTTCTCTGGGAAAGTAAAATAAACGGCATGGTTTGTCAACAATGTATTTAATTCAGGCTTTGTTGCTTATCCTAATCCTACCCTTACTTTCCTGAACCTTGCTGGCGCAGCACCGTGCGACATCTCAGCTGTTTGTGAAGGTTGACCTTTTCCGCAATTAGGAACCCCCCAGAGCACCCAGTATTTCTCGTTGCAGATAGCATCCAAACTCGCCCAGAACTGAGGAGTAATTCCTTGATATGTGGGATTCTTAACGATCTTGGTTAATTTACCCTTTTCAATAAGCCAGCCAATCTCTGTGGTGAATTGAAAGTTAAGTCTTTTTTGGTCTATCGACCAGCTCTTGTTTGTCTGAATGAACAGTCCTTTTTCTGTATCTGCGATAAGGTCTTCAAGCTCCCAATCACCCGGCAAAAGGGAAATATTAGTCATCCTGATCATAGGGAGCGACCACCAACCATGCGCCCTATTCGCTCCACGGGAGCGCTTTTCACCTATAACATGCGCGAGCTCGCGATTGGTGAGATAACCAACAAAAATACCGTCCTTAACGAGAAACCACCTCTGCGAACGGACGCCATCATCATCATAACCAACAGTAGCAAGCCCACCCTGTTGCGTGCCATCCGCGACGATATTGACTAATTCAGACCCATATCGAAATTTGCCAAGCTTATCTATTGTAAGAAAGCTCGTTCCAGCATAATTTGCTTCCATCCCAAGCACCCTATCGAGTTCCGACGGATGTCCGAGCGATTCATGAATCTGAAGAGCGAGTTGCTCGCCACTTATTATAATATCCATTTCACCCTGAGGACACGGCTCAGCCGAAAGCAACGCCAACGCTTCATCGCGAACGCGCTCAGCATTGCCAATGTAGTCGTAGGATTCGATTGCTTCCCAGCCGAGTTGCATGTATTGTCCGCCTTGCACACCCGGGTAACTTCGCGTTTGAATCTCATTATTCTTCTCATCAACCGCGGTAGCGCTGTATCCACCACCAGTTATGAGTATAGTTTGTTCTATGTCCGAGCCCTCGCTCGAAAGAAAAATTTGATGCTCCCTTCGAAGCAGAAGGGAACCCTGGGCGACTTTTATTCGCGCATCTTTGCGAAGTATCTCGTCAACCTTCATAAGCAGTTCCAGCTTTTTCTCGAGAGGAACCTTAAATGGGTCTATAATATATGTTGAATTCCATTTGTCCTTATACGAGGGTTCTGGAGCCAATCTGACATCTTCTTTTTTAAGCTTTGCGCTTGCTTTAGCAATCCTTACTGCTAATGCTGCCACCTTTTCGACCTCGTCCTTGGTTAGCTTTGGCGAAGCGGCGAATCCCCACGCACCATCAGCTATTACTCTCACCCCGAAACCTGCCGTTTCCTCTCTCTCTATAGAAGGTGCGCCGTTTTTCACTGAGATTCGTTCGCGAACCTCATCAATTATTCTTATATCAGCGTAAGTCGCACCGGCTAATCTTGCTACATCCAACGCATGATATCCTAAGTCTCGCATATTGTTGCCTCCAAATCTTAAAGTTAAATCTTAAAACAATTGAACTATTATTCCATACTCAATAAATTACAACAATCAAAATCTAACCCCCTTACAACACGCAAGGGGGCAAATGACACGAATAATTTTAAGTTAACAATTCCTACTTAAACTTTTCCACTTCCAGCTTTATATCCTTCGCATAAACCGGCGGTTCATCGTCCTCAAGCCATAGCGAGATGTGTCTCGCCGATATCTCGTCTACCTCGCCTGTAGTTGGGTCAAGCGGTGCCCAACCAAGCCCCGGTCCTATGAAAACCTCGACCCATGAATGGTCAATCAATTTGCCGTCGACATAAAGCACTCCCCGAACGATTCTCGCGGGTAACCCTACAGCTCGAAGCATGGCGACACAAAGTCTTGCTTTGGTATGGCAATCGCCTTTGCCAAGTGTTATAGCTTCTTTAGCGGAATATCGCTGAGGAGCACATTCCACATTGTTTTTAACCCAGAGATTTATAGCCTTTACGGCGTCAGCGATGGTTTTGCACTTTTTCACAACCTCGTTTGCCTTGTTTACTATTTCCTCGAAATCTGATTCAATTCCGGGCTCGGGCTTACTATACTTCTCAGCCGCTTTAAGAGGTTTCTCCGGCGGAAAATCACCAGCTACAGTTATCTTGTGCGACTGCCTTATAACTTTTATCGTGCCCTCGATTTTATCATGCTCAATTTTCCCGTCAAAGTCCTGCTCGAGGCGCTTTATGTAAATTTTGTCAAGAACTCCCTGCGGATTTAGAAAGATGCTTCCTTTAAGAAGTTTTCCTTTGCGAAGTTCTTTCATAAACTTTTTATTCGATGCCTGCTCAGGCGTTATCGGTTGGAATCCCACAGGAAGGTCATGAGGCTTTCGTTCGACTATTTTAACATTCGTCAATGTTATTTTGAGCTTTTGCGAGGGATATTCGATGTTCGTGACCACATGGTCCTCTCGCAACGCGAGATTAACTTCAAATGGACCAACGCTGCCGGAGAATCGAGTTACCTTCTTTTCGTCCACCACTTCCTCTCCAACATTCTTAAGGTCAAGCTTAACAACCATCATTAACTGCGGTATTATCACATCAGCTTTGAATTCGCCTACTGTCGGGTCTATTACCTTACCAAGAGGCACGAAATGCTCAAAAATATTCTGGTCCAGAATGTATCCATTGGCTGGAAAATCGAAAGTTTGCGTGGTTTGTCGTCTCGGGTCACCCGCGGTAACGGTCGCTTTGCCCATCTGAAATTTTGCCTCAACTTTCTGCTGGCTTCCCGGAACAAATATCTTAACGATGTAATTTTTGGGGTGATAACCTTCGTCGTAAAATGTTTCTACCTCATATTTTGTCTTGGTCCCCGCAGCCGTCATCTCAGTCGATGAATGAAGCCAATAGCCTGTAGCATGTTTCGTTAATCTAAATGTGCACTCACCTACTTTCTGCCCATCAGAATATATTTCGTAGGTTCCCTCAATGAGTCCCATCACCCCCGCTAATAAGCCCAGAACGAGCAAAAAACCAATCACCCTATACATAATTTATGCCTCCTTTTTTATTGTCGTATACCTCCTTAAAATATCTGAAACATCTATCTCATGTCCCTCCCAAGATAGCTCCTCTTCACTTAAAGCGAGTTCCAAAAGTTCGGTGAAATACAGTATCGGCATAGGTTTGAAACCAGGATTAACCTGCATTATTATTTCTTGCCTTCTATCGAGGTTGAAATGGCAAAGTGGACAGAATGTAACTATCGTTTCCGCACCTGCTCGTCTCGCACTCTCCACTATCTCATATGTTCTCTGGGCAACGAAATCTGGTTTGTGCACCGTTTCGAATGAACCGCAACACTCGATTTTGAGCGGAAAATCCACGACTTCAGCACCTGTGGTAGCCACTATCTGCTCAAGCACTGTCGGCCTCTCAGGATTGGGGTCTATAGAAAACTCAGCAGGCCTCAGAAGCAAACAACCGTAATATGCTCCAACCTTAAGTCCTTCAAGCTTTCTTTTTACCGCTTTTCTCAGCTTGTCCAAACCGAGTTCCAGCAATATATCCACATAATGCAGCACTTTTATATTGCCTTCATACGGTGGCTCATCGTCCATAAACTTGAGAACAGCATCCCTGAATTCATCATCATCCCTAAAGCGCGCATTTATTCGCCTTAAAGTGTTAAGGCAAACGGAGCAAATGGTTACGAGTTTGTCATCACCCGTCTCCTGTGCTCTTATTAATGTTCGTATTGCGCCTATAGAGCGGATTTTGTCGTCACTGGCAAGAGTAACCACTGTGCCACAACAGTGCCAGCGCGGAAGTTCCACAAGTTCAAATCCGAGTATCTTGCCAACATTTATTGCGGATATTTCAAGCTGTTTGGCAGTGGTTTTTAGTGTGCACCCTGGAAAATAATTATACTTAAGCATGCTTTCCACCTCTTAAGCAGTGAATTTCCTGAAACTCGCTACCAAGGCTATTGTGGGTAGTTCTTCTTTGCCCACGACCTCCCATATGTTGAAAAGGTCCATATTACGCCTTATTTTTATCTGCCTTAAAGCTTCGTTTATTTTGGAAAGGTCAACCCCCTGGGGGCAGCGCTCAGCGCATTCGAAACACGCCACACAAGCCCATATCGATTTCGATTCCAAAACTCTGTCGAACTGACCGAGCATGAGAAACATATTTATTTGATTAGGCAGTATATCCATCTCATCTATTGACGGACAACCAGAGCTACACATTCCACATTGATAACATTTCATAAAGTTGCTGGCAGCTATCTTGTCTATGCGTTCCCTTAATCGTTCGTCATATTTAAGAACTTTTATATCCACTTTCCACCACCTCTCAGTAACTTACCTTCCTGTACTTTTTTACGCCTTCCTCGAAAATGTTGCCACCAAATGAGTCCTGAGCCACTATAGCGGGAAAATCCTCTACCACGAGTTTTCTAACAGCTTCAGAGAGGAGTTCCGGGAAAGCAATCACCTCGGCCTGCTTTATAGATTTTGCAATAAGAGCAGCTGCTCCACCAGTAGCGGCAAAATAAACTGCTCCATACTTTTTCATTGCCTCCACTACTTCCTCCCCCCTCGGTCCTTTACCGATCATTCCTTTAAGCCCCTTTTCGATAAGCGCAGGAGCATATGGGTCCATTCTATAACTTGTTGTCGGGCCAGCCGAACCTATAGGTTTTCCTGGTGGTGCTGGTGCCGGACCAACATAGTAAATTATCGCCCCCTCAAGCGGGAACGGAAGCTCCTCACCTCGCTCGAGCATTTCAACAAGCCTTTTGTGTGCACTATCACGAGCTGTGTAAATAACACCAGAAATTAACACCTCATCACCAGCATGAAGACTCCTGACTACATCATCTGTTAAAGGAGTGATAATTCTTCGGGGTGACATTATTACCTCCCACAAAGTTATTTTAAATTAAAATAATCCCAATCTTATGTCAAGCAATGAAAAATATAATAATGAATGGGTCGAAATTTATCATAAAAAACTAACGAATAATGAAATACTAAATAATTTCTGTTGAAATTTTGATTTGGAATTCTATTTTTTAACCTGAACTTTTAAATCGCTATGAAATCTAAAGTAGCAGTTATAAGGACAAAGCCAGAAACAGTTATTGAGGATATCCAGCGTTTATGCGAGCTAGGGGGGTTGGGCGAATCCCTTGATAAATCGAGCCAAACGATACTTAAAGATAATATCTCGTGGCATCTACCCTTTCCTGGCGCCAACACAACACCATGGCAGCTTGAGGGAACGGTTATCGCGCTGAGGAACATGGGTTTCGAAGACCTGGTCGCTGTGGAAAACAACACAGTAGTAACAAACCCGTTCAAAGGCGAAAAACTTTTGCTTTTCGATGTGGTATACAAGAAATACGGTATACCAATTTTGTACAACTTCAGGGACATCAAATGGGTCCATTACGAACCTAAATTCAAAACTCATGCGCTCCACAAGGTTTACGACGGCAACATATTTCTTCCCGAGTTCTTTTTCGGAAAAAATATCGTTCATCTTCCGACGATGAAAACCCACATATACACTACGACTACTGGTGCAATGAAAAATGCGTTTGGCGGACTTCTTAACACCAAGCGGCACTACACACACACCTGGATTCACGAAACTTTGGTTGACCTTCTTCACATTCAAAAAGAAATCCACACCGGGCTCTTCGCAATCATGGACGGAACGACTTCCGGCGAGGGTCCTGGACCAAGGACTATGATACCACATGTCACGAATGTTATACTGGCAAGCTCTGACATGGTGGCTATCGATGCTGTTGCAGCAAAGCTCATGGGATTTGACCCAATGAGCATAAAATACATTGCACTTGCCACAGAGGATGGCTTGGGCACAGGGCGCCTCGATGAAATCGAAATAGTGGGCGATGATGTTTCGGACTTAAAACTCAACTACAAAGTCGGCGACAATCTTGCGTCAATGGTTGGTGATACATTGTGGTTTGGACCGCTGAAATGGGCACAATGGCTCTTTTTCAGAACACCTATGGTTTACATTTTCGTTTTTGGCTCGTTCATCTACCACGACTACATATGGTATCCACTCGTTGGACGAAAAAGATTTCTCAACTGGCTAAAAGAAACGGATTGGGGCAAGCTGATGATTAAGTATGCCGAAGAGCAGGAGAAAATAACGGGCGAAAAGGTCCAGTGGACAAAGTATTTGTAGCGTAGATATCATGGCACAGTTCATAGAAATGTTTCGACAGTGTAGCGCTCTTTCAAAAGGTATAATTCTGCTTCTCATCGTTATTTCAGTCTACTGCTGGGGTGTCATGATTTACAAATGGCGACGATTCAGCAAAATAAGAAAGCAAAACAGAATCCTTTCAAAGAAAATCGGCAATCTTCCCATAGGCGAGATATTCAACATGTCCCTGAATCCATCTGATAATCCAATCGTTCGGCTTGTATCCGCTCTCGTTAGCGAGTCAAGAGTCGAACAATACCAAGATAATCAAGGATTCACGCGAACAAGAAGGATACTTCCCCCGATAGATGCCTTGCGCGAAAGGCTTGACGCTGAAGCTGAGGCTATACTCGCATCTGAGGAATCAAGAATAGACTTTCTGGCAACCACTGCTACAGTCGCGCCCTTCTTGGGGTTGCTTGGGACAGTTCTGGGCATAACACAAAGTTTCTGGGAGATAGGCAAGCAAAGTTCAACCAACATCGCTGTGGTGGCACCGGGCCTGGCTGAGGCTCTCATAACAACGATAGTAGGGCTTATAGTCGCTATCCCAGCTGCTATAGGCTACAATTGGCTCAGAGGATACCTAAGGGACATGGCTACCGAACTTCACCACTTCTCGCGCCACATTTTGGCAAAAATTTCAGCACAAAAAAGTTAGCAGGGGGGTGCCATGAATTCAGAGGGTCAAATTTTACTAACAATATTGACCCTAAGCATGATGGCAGGCGCATTTGAGCCTGCCGATTCTTTTCCGCCCGCGATCGACTCAGTAGCGTGGGCATATATCGACACCGCAATGCTTATATCGGGCACCTCAAGGCTCGACGCTGAATTCGAGAAAAAGTGGGCAACAGACACATTATTCAGACTACCTATAGTCACGCGAATTCTCGACCACCCACTTGAACTGCCGGAAACGCTCGACTCGTGGACAAAATTTTTGCTTGAAAAAAAGAACGAGCCCACAAGAATCGCATGGTGGCTTTATGAGTTGCTCGATACAAATATCGATGTAAAAGCTCGCGAAAAAATTACCAGAAAAATCGATGCAGGGGCACAGTCAATAAGGTTCCCCGATGTACCTAAGACATACGAAACCGCACTTGCATATATTATATCCTCATTTGATGTTGCTGCTGAGTACCGCGAGAAAGCACTCAGCGAAATGCCTGAAAAATCTATAGACTCGCTGCTTTTGCTTCTTCCAACATTCTGGACTGACGACGAGGACACGCTGGCCGATACCTTACAATGCTATTACCTGAAATTGCTTGGTCACGAGTGTGATACATCACTTGAGGTGCATCTTGACTCGCTTTACGAACTTATGCACAACTTCAAACTGCAAGAGTTCGCAAAAGCCTCATTCGCTGTTTTCTATGGCGCACAAAAAGCGTTAAAAACTTTACTTGCGGACACATCGCTTCCTACACTCGATAAGCCCGTATACATAACGACTAAGTGGGGCAATGTGGTCTTGGGGACTAAAAACACAGACATTCTTGGCGATGCGACAGTAATAATAGACCCGGGCGGAAGTGACTTTTATACCGGAGAGTTCGCTGGTGGGGTCCTCGGGAAAACGCCCTTTTCCGTGGTTATTGACATTTCGGGAAACGACAGGTATGATTCCCGAGGAGACATTGTGGCGCAAGGTGCTGGCGTGTTTGGTGTCGGTGTCCTTCTCGATTATCAAGGGGACGATGTGTACCTTGCAAGCCATTATTCACAGGGTGCAGGGCTTTTCGGGGCCGGGTTACTCGTAGATTATGCTGGCGATGACCAATACAGCGGCGGCGTATTCGTTCAAGGTGCAGGGAATTTCGGGATAGGAGCTATTATTGACCTAAGTGGCGACGACAAATACAACGCTTATGCCTATGCTCAGGCGTTTTCAGGTCCTAAAGGCGCAGGGCTAATAGCCGACTACGACGGCTCTGACCTGTACTACTGTGGTGCCAAATATTCCCACAAACCACTTGTACCGCTCGACTACCACTCTTTCGCCCAAGGGTTCAGTATAGGCTGGCGTCCCGATGTTTCGGGAGGAATCGGACTGCTTTTCGATAAAAAAGGGAATGACACATACACAGCAGGCGTTTACAGCCAGGGTTCCAGTTATTGGTATTCAATGGGAGCAATAATAGACAATGACGGAAATGATGTCCATACCTCTGTATATTACCCACAAGGTTCAGGAATACATCTTTCTATTGGGGCATTGGTTGACCGTGGCGGCGATGATATTTATGTTTCGCGATACGGTCCTGGACAGGGCTCAGCACACGATTATTCGGTAGCTTTCTTCTCCGATTACCGCGGTGATGATATATATGTTATAGATGGTGGTAACGGCAATGCGATAACAAACTCATTCGCACTTTTCGTTGACCGTAATGGAGATGACCTTTATGCAAAAAGATTCTCTCGTTCGGATAATTTCGGTAAAGCAAAGCCGGCGCGCGGAACGGGAAGCTTTGGACTGTTCCTTGACCTTGAGGGTCCGGATCAGTACTCAGAAAACTCACCTGCGAGAAACGACGCATACTGGTTCCAAGGAGATGTTGGAGTCGGGCTTGACATACCAGGCGAGCCATTTCCAAATCCTATAAAAGAACTTGCTGAGAAAGAGGCTGAGGAAGAGGAAAAAGACACCATCCGCACTATTGAAGAAATTTTTAACGATGCGTGCGCATGGGCTGTGGGCTCAGCTCAGTTAAAGGCGAAAAAGGCATTTCAGGAATTGCTCGACTCCGCCGAAGCCGCAGCAAAGTACATTTGCGAACACCAACTGGGAACCAAGTCAAGTCTGCGCCTCAGAACCATAAAAAACTTCTGCAAAAAGAAACCCGAGCTTATGCGCCCATGCCTGTTCAAGGCTCTTCACGATGAGAACAGGAGAAGAAGAGGCAACGCTATATATTTGTTCGGCGAAATGCACGATACTCTTGCGGTGGATTCCCTTATAGCGCTGCTCGGCGATAAAAAAACCAGACTCTCAGCCATATCAGCACTTGGCAAGATTAAGGATACCTCAGCAACGCTTCCCATTATGAAGTGGCGGGATGAAAAGAGACAAGCCGGACGATACATAGTAGCAAAAGCTCTGGCAGAAATTGGCGACCCAAGAGCTCTGCCTGTTTTAATCGACTTTCTTGACGATGATTATCTGGTTGTAAGACTTGCCGCGCAGTATGGACTCGTAAAAATGTACAAAAACTCCTTCGACACCCTAATAAAAATTCTTCCGAACTCCGACCTGCCTAAAAAACTACACATAATAAGAGCACTAAGCAGCATTTGCAAAAAAATGAGGCAAGATAGCAGCCTGACCAACTACATCGTGGACACGAAAATCGCTGCTGTTAAAAAAGCGCTTCTCCCATTGCTCGACAGCGACGACAGAAGCGTTCGCAGCTATACTATAAGAGCGCTTGCATCCATAGGCGGAGAGGCAACTATGAAACTAATGCAGCAGAAATACGAACTTGAAACCGACCCGTATGTTCGTTCTATATACAGAAGTGCACTGGAACAAATTGGGACAATCGAAAAATGAGTTTAAGAGAAAAATATCAACCGTCATCTCAGCTTAACCTGACATCCATGGTGGACATAATATTCATGCTCCTTATAATAGTCATCATTACAGCGCCGCTCATGCATGCGCAGGTTGACCTATCCTTGCCTAAATCGTCTGCGGCTAAAGTGGCTGATGAAAGCACCATAACCATATCAATAAAACGGGACGGAAGTGTTTTCCTTGGCAATACCCGCGTATCTATAGAAAAACTTCCGAGACTCTTGTGGAAACTAAGGCAGGAAAGGCGGCTTACATCAGTGGCTCTGAGAGCCGACGAAAAAGTAGAGTACGGCATCGTAATGGAAGTAATAGGTGCTATAAAAGATGCTGGTATCGAGGACTTGGGACTCGTCGCTCTTCCAAAAAAGACAAAATAACTTTCGTTATGCTCGCGAATTTAAAACTCAAAAACTTCAGAAACTACGAACACGCGGAAATATCACTATCCCCTACACTAAACATAATAACCGCTCCAAATGGCTACGGAAAAACGAATTTACTTGAGGCAATCTACCTTTGCGGTTTCGGAAAATCATTCAGAGGAATAAATCAGCGCTTCGTCAACTTCGATGCGGAATTCGCCAGAATAGAAGCGAGCGCCCCAGAAAGAACGAAAATAACCATAGTTATTCAAGCCGACGGCACGAAAAAGATAACGCTTAATGAAAAAGGCATAAATAAGCTTTCCGAGCTTCTGGGTTACTTTCCCATAACCTACATAGGACCAGGCGAAATAGCCGTTGTATCAGGTCCACCTTCCATAAGGCGAAAGATGATGGACGCTCACATATGCCAGTTCGACCCGATATATACCGAAACTCTAATTAGCTACCATAAGATACTTAAAAGAAGGAATGCTGCGCTTAAAGGCATAGCAGAACAAACTATAGCAGGCGGAATGATTTTGCTGGACACTCTTGAAGACCAGCTCGCTAACTATGGAGCCAGAATAATAGCCGAAAGGATGAAATTTCTGGACGCAATATCGCCGCTTGCCGCAGATTTCTTTTCCACCATACACGGTGAAAAAGCCCCGGAGATAAAATTCATTTATCAGAGCACGATTCAGATTCCGCAGGATATAACGAAACTTACGACAGCTCTAAAAGCAGCTCTTGAGAGCATGCGTAGGCGCGACTTAGCACTTTTCTCAACGACTATAGGTCCTCACCGAGACGATTTTACCATAGTTATAGATGGTCTTCCAGCACGCAGATTCGCGTCGTGGGGGCAATCGAGGATGATATCGCTTGCGATATACTTTAGTGCGGCTAAATTAACTGGTGACAAGTCGAGAAAAATTCCTACGGTACTTCTTGACGATGCACTCGCTGAGCTCGACCCAGAAAGGGCGAGGAATGCACTTGAAATAGCGCCTACTGTAGCACAGGTCGTCGCAGTTACGCCTCATGAAATGCCGGAAGTAAACGCAGTAAAAACCAAAAAGTTCAGGATGCCAGAACCCGGAAAAATCGAGGAGGAAAGTTGCAAGGACCCGAAAAAATAGGGGATTTCCTGGAATCAGCTTTAAGAAGCATGGGAATATGGGACGAAGTACAGGACGCAAAAATACTCATCGACTGGGAAGAGATAGTGGGAGAAAAACTGGCAAAAGTAGCTAAACCGGTGAGGTTTGAAGACGGTGAACTATGGATTGCTGTCGAAGACCCAAGCTGGCGAAACGAGATATTCAACATAAGGGACGCGATAATAAAAAAAATAAACGATAAACTTGGAAAAGAACTAATAAAGAAGCTATGGATAGTGAAATGAATGTTTCCCTTGAGACCGAATTAGGAGACTTAACCCTTAAAAACCCGATAATATTAGCATCAGGCACTGCCGGTTTCGGCATAGAACTTGCCGAAACTATTGACCTATCAAAAATAGGAGCTATAGTCACAAAAACATTAACGGCTTCCCCACGCGAAGGGAATCCGCCACCTCGAATATGGGAAACTGAGTGTGGAATGATAAATTCAATAGGTCTTGAAAATCCCGGCATTGACCTGTTTGTAAAGGAGATCGCTCAGCAACTCGAAGATATCGACACCAAAATTGTGGTCAGCATAGGCGGCGAGAACGAAGAAGAATTTGCGGAATTGGCTCACAAAATCGATAGCATAGAACACATTGCTGCCATCGAACTAAACCTTTCGTGTCCCAATGTCAAGCGTGGGGGGATACAGTTTGGGCAAAATCCACGACTCGTCGAAAAAGTCGTTCTAATGGTTAAGAAAAACACCGATAAGCCAATCTGGGCTAAACTTACGCCACAGGTTTCCGACATCGTTGAGATAGCCAAGGCTGCGGAAGAAGGCGGTGCATCAGCAGTTGTAGTTGGAAACACAATCCCGGCAATGGCTATAGATATATGGAGCGGGAAACCTCGCTTGGGTGCCATAACAGGTGGATTATCCGGGCCTGCGATTCGCCCTGTCGCTGTCGCGCTTGTTTTCAAACTTTATGGCAAAATAGGAATACCCATAATAGGATGCGGCGGCGTAACCAAGCCGGAGGACGCTGTGGAACTAATGCTCGCGGGCGCAAGTGCTGTCCAAATCGGAACTGCAACATTCATCGATCATAAACTCCCCGAAAAAACAACGGACTTCATAGCAAACTATCTGGAGAAAAAAAGTAAAACGAAAATCGGCCAAATAATAGGAAAGGTAATCATAGACTGATGAAAAGCACCCACAAAGCTATTTTAAATCAAATCCTATTTCCACAACATGCATAGGTGGGACACCATAAGGCTGAGCTGATATCGCATAGCCGAAACTTATCCGTTTAAAAAAGCCCAGCTTAATGTTCAGACCAAACCCTGCTGAAAATCTTCCGTCACGCACCCCAAAAGTTACCACAAAGCTTTCATGAGGAGAACACTCTGCGCCGACAGAATACGATAAGTCCTTATCACCGATGAGAAAAATATCGGCATCAAATTTATAATTTATACTTTTTACAGTTCCCCGCTTCTCACCTCCAAATCGCCAAAAGAGGGGCAATTTATCTCTGGATGTTCTGCCATCATCGTAGTAATCGCTTGAATTCCACTTTAACTCGAGTGAGATATTGGTAGCACTCGCTCCGACAATAATACCATATTTTTTCAATTCATAGAAAATCCCGCCTGCAAGACCAGCCGAATATGCGTTGAGGTTTTCAATATTGGATTGAACATATTGGACACCCAACCCAGCGTGCAGACCACCGTAAACTTCCTTGGCAAACGAGAAATACACAGCGTCATTGTTATTATTCACCTTTCCCGTTATGTTTCCATCTATATCTCTTCTCTCAACATCAGCCACCGAGGAATGCACCCAAACCACCCCAATGCCCGCTTCATCTCTAATTTGAGTTGCGAAAGCTGCGTAATACATTCTTCTTCCAAGCCCAAGGAAAAGATTCCCAAATCCTATAGATGGTTTTCCACGAGCGGACACAAGAGCGGGATTATAAAATGGGGCGAATACGCTGTTCCTGTCCGCGGTGCCTGCACAACCCCTGCCGATGTGCTCCGCCCCTATTCCGATGGTTAAATATTTAGCTGGCTCGCCCGCGCCGTAAACGAGCGCAAACAAAGCTGCTATGACTATTACGGTGCTTATTTTCATGATTACTTTCTATACCGATACTCAAGCATTACTCTTCTATTGATGTTCCTTCCATACGGTGAGCTATTATCTCCAAGAAGTTCATCTTTAAGTCTGTAAGGATGCGAATAACCATATCCCTCAAATGAAATGGAAACTTTATGATTCGCAAGCCATTTGTCAAGCTGGTTCTCCGATACCCCAGCAAAATATGAGACATACCTTCGCAATATCTCGTACTCCCTTTTGGCTCTCATTCGGGAAAGTTTCATGTTCCTCCTGAGTGGGCCTATGTCATCAGTATGCCCCTGAACCTGTGCCCATTGCTCGTAACCGGAGTCAGCCCTCGCAACGAGAAGTCTCGCAAAGTTGAAAAGCCGCCTTTCCAGATACCTTGAAAGTGGTTCACTCTCGTCGAAAACGAACTCAACGATGAACATATTCTCAACCGTTTCCGAATGCTCCCGCGGAATCAACCATACAGTATCAGTGGATAAGAATGTTTTCGTGCCGTCCTCTGTCCTAATGGTCATCGACAACAAATATTTAGTTTTTGGAGCTATAAGGTTTTTCCCGTCAAGAGTCCAGTCCCAGAGTATCTGCTCAGGTGGTGATCCCTTGCCTGAGGCCAAAGTAGCCGAAGATTTATTGCCAACCTCAAAAATTGAGAGTTTCCAGTCGTGCACTTTCCCCACTTTCGTTTCGATTTCAATACTATTCTGGTTGGGCTGTGGATTGGTCCATTTCTCACAGAACGGGAATCTTTCACGAGGACGATAAAGTATTCCATCGGGGTCAATTATAAAAGAGCGCACTTTCAGGGTTTCAACGGGTTCAATAACGATTCTCTGGGAAAGATTGGTATTTTCCGTCACTAACATGCGCCTTAACGAATCCGCCTGCAAAAAAGGAACTCTACCCTTTGGCACAAGGAAAACCAGCACGAACTCTGGATTCCTCCTCATGAGCTCAACAGCCTCGCTTATTGACTTTGGCTTTTCATCCAGAGCAACTTTAAATTCTACACGCCTGTTCTCCTGGGCTATGCGGGGGTCAGGATTTTCGATTTGGGGACTTACTCGCGGCTTAAGATAGTCATGTTCCTCCGAAATTTTGACCTGTTCCCCAACGCCAAGTCTCTCGAAAAGCTCGTGAACCCTTTTGGCTCGTCTTTTAGCGAGGTTCTGTGGGTCAGTTTCCGTGGACTCAGCGAAACCGAACACAATAATTTTAGCGTCAGGATTTTTCGATAGACGAGCAGCATAAGCAGTTATCACATGAATTGCGATGGAATCAAGTGAATCACCGTTAAAGTCGAAGAACACTACGGGCACAAGTGGTTCCTCCTCCACTTTAACGAGCATCTGGGTAGCGGAAAGTTTTGTGTAAAGTGGTCTTATGATGACAGTTTCTGGTGGCGCAGTGACAGTAATTGCTAACTTTCTACAATTGTTGGATAGCTTACTATCCTTAAGTATTGGCTTTATCAGCGGCAACACGCGCTCGTTAACATTTATGCAAACCTGAATCGTATCGACACCTTTCTTTTTCGGCGTCCACGCTTTGCTCAACACCCTCGATTGTCCCGGTTGCAAAGACGGCAAAACCTCAATAGGATAAATAAGATTCCAGCTTCCACCCTCGAAAACCCGAAATACGACCGGAATATTTCTCCTTCCCGCTTTACCTTTATTAGAAAGAAAAGCTTTTATTTCCGTCTTACTTCCTCTTAATACAGTTTTTTTGGTTGCGAGTGAATCACAGGAAAAGTCAGGATTCAAAACCCTCAGCAGGGGACCATTTATTTTCAGCCCGAAACTATGAGCCATTATGCCTTCATGGCGAAGATGGCTTTCAAGCGGAATCTCAACCGAGTAAGATATACCAATTCCTTGCCATATGCCCGGAATCTTGACATTCAACCCCCCATAAAATTTGGATGAATTAACTCCCAAACACCATGAAACGACATCGTAGTAAAACTTGCCCCTCAGGGATAGGTCAAAGATTGGATTTGCTTCATCTCCAATTACCTTGCTGCGATAAGCCACAGAGAAATTTGGCTCCACGAATTTCGAAACTTTGTAGCTCATGCCAAGAAAAAGCATTGCTGGAAATCCTGAGCCGTCATTGCTTAAGGCAAGGTTTGGTGAATTCACATCCACAGCTGAGAAAGCTACCATTATTTTATCCATTGGCTTCCATATTGCGCCAACAGATATTGTCGGCGAAAGCGCGGAGTTATTCTGGCTAAGAGGTTCATCCGGCGGTAAATCGAAAGAGCTATTTATCATACCAAGTCCTAATCCACCAAACAATCGCTTCCCGAATACATGTCCATAACTAAGATTCAGCCGAAGAAGTTTTTCGGCGCCAATATGGCTATTCGCAATGTAAAAACCTACGCCGTCACGAAAAGAAAATGGATAGTTTAGCGCCAATGCACCCTGTTGAGCAGATTCACCTATTCCTGCTAATGGAAGACGAAACATAGCAACGATGGATGGATTTGGAATCAAACCCGACACAGCAGGATTAATGACAGAATAATCGATATTGTTAACTCTCGAATCACCGTTAAATAATAATAGATACTTAGAGTAAGATGATAGGCTCAAACTAAAACCTGCCAAAATAACTAAGATTGCAAAAATTATATTTCTAAATTTTGTCGCCATTTTACCTCACGACGGTTATAATGCCTTTACCTAATAGCTTGCCATCGCTGAAAGCCAGGAAAATGTATGCTCCTGCCGGACATTTTCGCCCGCTTTTGTCCTCCCCATGCCACACAATAACGACATTATCTCGCTGTATAGTAGCCACATGCTCAAAATCGGTTGTGAAAATTTCAACTTTGTTCGCTTTCCTCGATGGGAAAGTAAAAACAACAAAATCGTAGTATCCATCATCATTAGGTGTTATGACTCTTGGCTCCGCGGAAAACTTCTCCGGGCAAAGCACACCAGTACCTTTTAAACTCACCTCAATAGATGTATCGGCAAACCGAACGAGCAAATTTCCGTTATAATCAATCGTATCCGTTGGCTTAAATGCGATATCTACACCTGCCGTGTCATGGGGAAATATGGTAAACGCGCCCATGGATATCTCAAAAGCGCTTGAGCCAAAGATTTCAAGGCTCACATCAACGGGAACTTCAAGAGGATTGACAACAAAAACCGCCTTTCTCGCTGAATCACCCAAGCAAACCTCACCAAAACTGAGCGAATCGGGAAAAACATTGACTCTTACTCTTCTACAAATTATAACAAAGG
Organism: bacterium; assembly: GCA_021159335.1. NCBI lineage: Bacteria > bacterium. Next base: position 13,639 of record JAGGRZ010000147.1, on the reverse strand, counting down.
TATCGGAACACGAAAGCGCTCTATCGTCGCCATAACCTGTCTCACTGTCCGCATCCAAGGCGCAAACCACCACAAACATCGAATCAGAATCGAGCATTATGGAATCCATCGGGCAGAAAATTGAATCATACGAGTTTATAACAAGCATAGTTTCAGCATGTTCAAATGATGAGCTAATGCTTTTAATTAAATAAACTGAATCAACTCCTGAAGAATCGAATATTTGCCAGCACGGTAAAATTCTATATCCACAATAACCCCAATCAATAGATGGCGGGCTTATATAAGGTCCCACCGTATCATCGTCGGGAATGTAAACTACAACGCTCTCCTCGGGAGCGAAGTTAGGACCACAATGATAAGCATCTTCCGGCACCATATCCGCTATTCCAACTAAATGTATTGTCGAATATCCGCGCTCAGGCAAAAGGTAGGGAACACTACTTAAGGATACGGTCAGAGTTTCACCTTCAATGCGTGGAGTGATAGACGAATGCGGCACCACATCACCGTTCACTATAAGGAATAGGCTATCCAGGCTAATCCCTGAGCTATCAACGCAAATAGATACAATGTCAGGTGTTCTTGTAAAAACGGTTTCGTAATCAGCGGGCACGATAATTCTCACATCCGGTGGATCGCGGTCAACAACAAAGTTTATAGCGATTGTATCAACATTGCCGAGCGTATCAGCCGCAACGATAGCGCCAGCAAAATTCGCGAATATACTGTCTGTCCATAATGAGTAATAAAACAAAATAGAATCGCCGACAAAAACAGTGGAATCAAAATCTATCGAATCAACACCCGGGACAATTAAACGCAAGTAACTTATGCTATCGATATCAAAATATCCGACCTCAACCAAAACAGGGTTGCAGGCAACTGGTAATGAATCAGGGAAAACAACCCAAACATTCGGGGGAGCTAAGGATATTGTGAAACTCCAGCAAATTATCGTGTCGTTGGGCGGGCAATAATCTGGGGCATCACGAACAGCGACGCATACGGTATGGACACCAACACCAAGAGCAGCGGTCGGTGAGAAAACGAGCGATTCCCCATTCCAAAAATCCCATGAACCCGCGACACGCCAAACACCATCGATGGCAAACGAATCAACCACAACGGTATCCGTTATGGAGTCGAAAAATGTTGATATAAACGAGGGTGTAACATTACTCGTTCTCAAACCTGGCGCTGGTGATTGCGCAACAATCGACGGCGGAAGTGTATCAAGGCGGAAATACCAGCACAAAGGACTTCCAAGTTCATTGCCAAGAATGTCGCGTGCATAAATGAGACACACGCGCAGAGTGCCATCCTCAAAGGGAATGTAACCGCTGAAAACGAGTGAATCGGTTCCAGCAGGATGAGAAATGGATGGGGACGACTGATTGTATAAAACCCCATTCAACGAAAGAACAAGCGTATCCCAGTCCACACCAGGAGTGTCAGTAATCTCGATAACTATAGGAAAATCATGGCAGGAAACTATCGCGCTATCAAAGGGTGAAAGCAATGTCGCAACTGGAGGCGTTGGTTCGATATAAAGTGTGACACAGCTTTCAGTAACATGAGGCGGACAACCATACATTGTGTCCAAAACATTGTCCATTGCCTTTATGCATACTCTTATCGAATCACCACCCACAAGACCAATGCCCAAAATTCTCGTACTTAGTCTTATCGTATCCCCAGCTCTTGATACGCTTGCATCCGAGGTCGTAAGGGTTCCTGCGAATGAGGATGTTTGCACGAAAAGGGAGCACGAAGACCAGTTTATACCTGAGATGCTGTCATAGAGCCAGAAAGCAATGTCTGGCGTTAATGTATATATCGTTTCGCCATCAGTGTAGGAAAGGGGCATTATTATTGGGTCCGAAAGGTCAACAATAAAGCTAACAACTATGCTATCATCCATGAACTCATTGCCCGCAATGTCGGGTGCTGACAATATCTCCACACGAACCGTCTCCCCATCCGAGTAAGGCGATGATGGGGTATAAGTTATGCTGCTTTCGGTTATTGCAAGCTGAGGTGAAAGGAAGTCCAAGGTATCTGGTTCATGGGAACCCAAAACCTCAATGTGCCATCGGTTCAAGCCGGTGAAATCGCGAAATATGAATCCAATACTTCTTCCCGAACAAGATGTAAAACCACCAAAAACGGTGTCAAAGCTCGTAAGTATTGGTCCAATGGCGTCAACTATGAACCAGTAATTAATTGTGTCGCGGTTACGCCCACATCGAGAAGCGCTATCTTCAGCCCAAACTACGCAGAAAACGGTTTCCTCTGCCCCAAACGATGTACCCCATGATGAGTGGTCGTAATAAAATGTATCCGCAGTTCGAGAAAGAATGCGCCCGAAAGGACTCGAAAGCCAAGCTTCAGCGACACCCGACATATCAGTAATTCGCAATACGATATTAGCCAAGGTGTCAGGAATTACACTTGCTGGAAGCGGGCTTATTGGAGTTATTCGCGGCGGCGACAGATCGATGATGAAACTAAACGGCACCGGAAAACTTCTGTTACCAACTGCATCCCTCATGGGAAGCAAAACACCCTCAACGGTATCACCATCGGTAAAAGGAGCAGGATTGGTATAAACAAGCGTATCACCATGCATCGATAGTCTTGGAGAGCCCCAACAAAAAGTGTCGTGAGCGAAAGCTACGCAAATACTCGAAGAATCAAGGTTGCTGTCGTGATTGAGCAGAAAAGCGATGCGCTGATTTTCGCAAGATACTTTCTCATAAAGCAGTGGCTCAATAAGAACCGCAGCCGGCGGCGAGCAGTCAACGCTGAACCAGAAAAGGGATGTGTCCAAAACATTGGGGCCGCAATATTCAGTTGAAACATTGTCAGGGCAACGAATTTTTATCCGCACGCTGTCGCATGCGCTCAGACTAACACCAATATCCGAAAGCGCGAGGGAATAAGCGAAAGTATCGTATCTATCGCGATGAAGAACGGAGAACGGAATTTCATACGGCGCACCGTTCACAAAGAGTGTTCCCGCAAAACCAATTCTGTTAATGCCCGAAATGGAGTCGTAAAGCCAGAAAAACACTGTTTCAGGAAGGGAAGAAGTTATACTCCTCAAAACTGGGGATATCGGAGCAAAAACTGGCGGCGAGAAATCGGTGTAAAAAATCCAATCGCTTGCGGCAACATCACTGGTGTGAGTAAGGCCATGAAATTGACACCAGAGTGTCTCACCATCTTGCCAGTAACCGAGCGAAGGCGCAAAAATAAGAGTATCCACCACCTCGAAAATAGTCGAATGAGTAGTCATCCAGAAAAACGGCGAATCGAGATGAACAACATCGGGAGTTGCTCTAAGGTTTGAACTTATGGTTAGGCTTACCGTAGCTGAATCAAGCCCAGAGCGGGAGGTAACCGTAACCAGTATAATCTGGTCACGGCATGCAGTAACAACTTCCGGTGGCGGTATAACGGACGGTTGTCGCGTGTCCACATAAATTTTAACCCGGAAACATGTGTCCAAAACATTAACGCAAAAATCGGGCGCATCACTTGCTCTAATACATATCCTCACGCGTTCGGAATCGAGCGTGCCCGGCATGGTAGAAAAAACATGGTTAAATGTTATCTCGCTCGTCGTGGGATTAATCGTAAATGGAGTTGAAACACTATTAACCGTAAGACTAACACTACCCCAATCAACACCAGAAAGCTCGTCCCAGAGTCTAATATGAAATGTAGTCACAGTATCCGTTATTAGTTCACCATCTCTCGGCACCACATCGACTACATATGGTGGACTTAGATCGGTCCAGAACCCCCAAGTGGTTTCTGAAACATTAGCATAAATGTCCTCGGCATAGACTGCAATGGTGTTATAGATGCCATCGGGAAGGCTGTCAAGCCTAAGCATAGCGTGTAGTCCCGAGGATGTGAAAACAGTCTCGTCAACAGCCACGGTTTCACCGTTAATTATGACAGAAAATGACACTATGCTGTCGACATCCATTATGTCAAACGACACTGAATCAGGGCACGCTATTATCTGTCCTTGTTGTGGGAATACGGGTATTATCCTCGGCGGCGTGAACAAGAGGTAGTAGGTAACGCATGAATCAGTTCTGTTAGCTCCACAGCCGACCGCCCTATCGGCAGCGGAAACGCATAAGCTAACTGTATCACCACCTTTAAGGACACCGAGCGAATTCATATCCACCAAAAGTGTTTCTCCGGACCAGAAAACCATGCTGGACGCAAACGAAAGAGTTGTAGTCCATGAGTCTTGACCTCTAACCGTTATAGTAACCCATGAAGAATCAGGTGATACACCTGCAAGAGCATCCAAGGTTCTTATCATAATGTTGTCAAATGCTCTCCACGGCAGAACTCCCGGCAATGTTATGAATTCAATTTCGGGTGGGGTGAAATCCGCCCAGAAATACATGTTCAAAGTCCGACAGTTGTGAAGCATATCGCAAATAGGTGCATAAAGCAAAAATACCGAATCACCGTCCATAAGCGGGACAGGAATTGAAAATCTGTATATTGAGTCGAGCGGCGAGGTAACACTTTCGGGTAAGTCGTAAAGGAACATTCTTATGGATGCTGTTAGAAAACTTGACTCGGTATCTATAGGGCTTTCGTCGGTAATCTTGAGTATTATTTGCCCCATAGGACACGAAAAATAACCACCGTTTCCAGGGATTAAGAATTCGACATTTGGGGGTATAGTATCGACAAATTGCCCGAACACAATTTGTGTCGAAAGAAGCATGAAAACAAATAATTTTCCAATGTTACATACTCTCAAGCCAACGCCTCCAGAAGCTTTTTGGCAGTGAGCTCCGGATTTTCCGACTTTATTACCGCAGATGCAACGCAAATCCGTTTTACACCTATACGAGTCACTTCAACAACATTTTCCTCGTTTATCCCACCGATGGCAAAAACCGGAACTTTGAGAACTTTATTAATTTTCCCAAGCTCATCCAGTGAGCCGGGACAAGGTTTTTCCTTTGTGGTGGTAGGGAAAATAGCACCATAACCTACATAGCTTGCTCCTTCTTTTTCGGCTTGCAAAGCTCGCTCAAGAGACCCGGCTGACGCACCTATTATGAAATCATCAGGACATATTTTGCGGGCAGCATGTATGGGCAGATCATTTTCACCAAGATGCACTCCATCAGCACCAGTTGACAGCGCCACCGAGACGCTGTCATTAACGATAAAGAGGGCTCCAAGTTCATGGGCTACTCGCAATAATTCCTGTGCCTCGTAAAAAAGTACCCTCTCACCTACCCCCTTATGCCGAAGCTGAAACATCCTTGCCCCACCCCGAAATGCAGCCCTCATAACATCAACTGCAGAAAAACCAGCCTCTGAAATAAGCTTCATATCGATTATCACATAAAGTTTTATATCATTTAAAAAAGGTTTTTTCATCTACCTCTTCCTTTTTGCCCTGCTATCAATAATAATAGTTACTGGACCGATATTTTCAATTCTAACCAGCATTCTCGCCCCGAAAACGCCGGTGCTCACTTCAATACCTTTTCCACGAAGCACCTCGACAAATGTCTGGAAAAGTTTCCTCGCACTTTCAGGCTCCATCGCTTTGTCGAATGAGGGTCTTCGCCCCCGGGTCGTGTCTGCGCAAAGGGTGAACTGTGATATAGCAAGAATTTTGCCACCAACATCGGCAACAGAGAGGTTCATTTTGCCAGCATCGTCCTCAAAAATTCGCAATCCGTAAACTTTTTCGGCGAGCTTTATCGCATCGGCAGGCGAATCGTCCGCAAAAACACCGACCAACACCACCAAACCGCCATCAATAACACCAACGATTTCGCCATCAACCTCAACGCTTGAGCGCCCCGAACGCTGAACAACTGCTATCATTAGAACTCCTCAGAATCTATACGAAACTCCGAAATAAATATCGCTCATTCTAATCTTGTGGTCAAGCAGATTGCCTAATGTGGTTCTTTCCTGCCTTTGCCAATTTGTGGAAACAGCGGTCAACTCAACCAACCAGCTTCTGCCGAAAAGCATGGCAATACCACCAGAAAAACTTTGTCGCTCAGCCGGAAAATTCGGAACATCGTACGGAACCGGGTCATACTTGTATCCAAATCTGAGTCGGGTGGGAAGGTATTTTATGGGGATAGTAACCTCAGCACCTGCGCTTATGGTCGTCGTTGCACGATAAGAATGAGGAATCTTGCGGTTCTGGCTCAACATCCACGACGGAGAACTGTAGGAAATTTGCTTCCAATCGGCGTAAACAACATCAGCGGCAAGATTAACATACGCTGTCCTTATTGCGACACCTGCGCCAAATTTAAAAGGCAAAGTGAATCGATATTCATTTTTGTAAATATCATCAATCTGGTCAAAAGAGCCGCCCTTAAAGTGTACTTCGGTGGCTTTGTGCCATTCCTGCTTTTTTGTAAGCACCGTTGGGAAATCCATCCTAAGCCCCAGCGTAAAGTATTTAACGGGGAAGAAAGCCAAGCCAATCCTTCCCGAGACGCCATCATAATCGTTAGTAACATCGTCATAAATAATGGAATCTTCAACCAGGGTATCGGAGAAACCGCTAAGCTTCGCAGACCATGAATAATTCTCAGCCCCATTAATAACATCCAGCGCAACACCAAAAGCGGTATATTTAGATGTCTGCACGCCAATCCCCATCTGCAAAGCCCCTATCCCTCCATCGGTATTTTCGGTCGCATGAATGCCAACATTGTCAACTCTTATTCCCTGGTATTCCACCATCTTGTCAAACGACTGGAATCTTGAAAAGCCTATAGCGAACGCGAGTCCTCCCCTCGTTGCGGCGGCAGGAAAAACTGCGCCTACAGTGCTCAACTTAACGCAGGAATATTGGGTTCCTATCCAACCACCATTATTAATTCTCGAATCCGTATTGCCGAACCGAAACATCATCGAGCCTGTTATTTCGTACTTGTAGACATAGGACAACATTGCAGGATTGTAGAATAATGCGGAATAATCCTGCGCCAATGCGATGTGAGCGCCACCCATAGCAGCTGCGCGCGCACCAACTCCTACGAACCCATCAGCAGCAGTTATCTCATCAGCAACATCCGAGCAGAAAGCAAGCGATATCAATGAAAATACGATAACATTTAACATAAATGTTTTCATGGTTAAACCTCCATTATTCTTCAAAGCCCTCGTTTATTTGGCGGTGGAGCCGTTGTGTCCGTTGGCTCAGTCTCGTGGTCGTTATCTGATGGTATAAATATGTTTATTATCAAATCGATGAAGTTCGACTCGAGGCAACAGCAATGATTTTCCTCTGCCCTTCTTCTTTTTACTATTCTTCCTTTCTCGGGAGTTTCGAACTCCTCCTCTTCTTTTACCGTTTCTTCCCCGCCCCTTAATCGCTTTTTGAACTGGCTCGACGGTCTCCAATAATACTGATTCCAATCTCTTACTGCCCTGTTATCAATGTATTGATACTCGTGTTCCCTTATCCACCTGCGAACATTAAAGCTTCTTCTCGCAATGAGTGTATAGCACGACTGCAAAGTCAGAACCATGAAGGCAAAAAACAATATCATAAAAATTGCTCTTCTCATATCTCATCCTCCTCCTCGCAAAAAAAATAAACAAAAACCGTGCCATTCACAGTTATAGTGGTAAACACTGCTTTTCTAATATTTGGTAACGAATAGCTGCCGAATCCACTTGCACAAAAATTGTGCTATTACTCGTTATCAGGCTTGTGAACCACGCAGACTTTTATATATGTCATGTGTTCAAGAGCGTATCGAGGACCTTCACGCCCGAGACCGCTTCCCTTCACACCACCATAAGGCATTATGTCAGCACGGAATGTGGGGACATCATTAACAACAACACCGCCCACCTCTATTTCCTCGAATGCTCTGCGTGCTGCGTTGATGTTGTTTGTGAAAATTCCCGCTTGAAGTCCGTACATGCTATCGTTAACCATATCGATAGCCTCGGATAGATCGCTCACTTTGTTCACCACAACCACAGGTGCGAATGCCTCCTTTTGTACTATAGTAGCGCTTTGCGGAACATTAATCAAAACTGTTGGCTCGAAGAGATTTCCATCATGATTCCCGCCTGTAACGACTTCACCGCCCTGCATGACAGCCTCGGAAATCCAGCTTGAAATCCTTTTAACATCATTTTCAGATATCATGGGTCCCATGGCCGTTGACTCATCAATAGGGTCGCCGAGCTTTATGTTTTTTGCCGCCGATACCACAAGTTCAACGAGTCTATCGAAAATTGGCTCTTCAGCGTACACTCTCTGGACTGAAATACAAACCTGCCCTGCAAGCGCCATAGCACCTTTTACTATTCTGTCGGCAGCCCATAGCAAATCGGCATCGGAAAGCACTATGGCTGCTGAGTTTGAGCCGAGCTCAAAGGCAACACTTTTAAGTGCCACGGACTGGGAAAGTTTAACCCCGACATCGTAACTTCCAGTGAATGTGACCACTTTTATTCTTTCGTCCTTTGCTAATTTCTCACCCACCTTTGCACCGGGGCCGGGCAAGACACTCACAGCCTCCGGCGGATAGCCTGCATCTATGATAAGCTTTCCAAGCATTAGACCTGTTATGGGCGTTTTTGAGGCGGGTTTGAGAATGAACGGGTTCCCCGCCGCTATAGCGGGTCCAATCTTGTGAAGCGCCAAATTAAGCGGAAAATTAAATGGAGTTATAGCCAATACGGGACCAAGAGGGAATCTTTTGTAAAAGCCCCACTTTTTAGCCCCGTTCGGCGCCGAATCAAAGGGTATAACCTCCCCTACAGGCTCTCTTAAAAGGTGCGCTGAGAGCGCAAGATTCTCGATACCACGGCTTACCTCGAGTCTCGACTCGGCAATGGTTTTTCCCATTTCCATGGTTATTATCCGCGCGAAATCCTCGGCACGCTCTGCAAGTAAGTCACGAGCCTTGGTAAGAATTTGTTCGCGTTCCCTTGCAGTAAGGGTTCTTGTTAGTGAGAATGACCTTTTGGCACAATCTAAAGCTTTTTCGATCTCATCATCGCCAGCGACACTAACCCTCCCAACCACGGAACCATCGTAAGGTGAGCGGACCTCAAGCTTTTCCTCAGTAAAAACCTCCTTTCCACCAACTATTAACGGATAGTCCATTTCACCCTCCCTGATTATAATCTTATAAAATGTTCATTTCCTTCAATTTCTCGACGATTATTTTGGCGAGTTCTTCAGGCTCGCCCTCGAATTTCTCGCCGGCAGCGCGTTTTTCAGGCGTGAAAATCTTATCCACCTTGGTAGGTGAACCATCAAGCCCAATAAGGTTCTCATCAACGGGCAAGTCCTTAGCGGAAAGCTTTTTGATAGTGGCTTTTTTGGCTTTAAGCATCCCTCTAAGCGATGGTAGCCGTGGGTCTTTATCGCCTTTTATTATTGTCAGAACCGCCGGAAGTTTTACCTCGACAATTTCGTATCCGACTTCGGTCGAGCGCTCGACGATTATGCTATCATCCCTGAGTTCTTTTATTCTTTTAACGAATGTTACCTGCGGTATACCAAGCCACTCTGCTATTCCGGGACCTGTTTGCGCTGTATCGCCGTCTATAGCCTGCTTTCCCGTGAAAATAAGGTCCGCCCCACCGAGGTGTTTTATCGCGGTAGCCAATGTGTACGATGTTGCAAGGGTGTCAGAACCCGCGAATGCTCTATCGGTAATTAAATAAACCTCATCAGCACCCATTGCTATCGTTTGCCTAAGATTCTTTTCCGCGTGAGGCGGCGCCATGGATATGACGAAAACCTTGGTATCGGGTTTTTCGTCCTTTATTTGCAGTGCCTCTTCAAGAGCCGACATGTCAAAGGGATTTAATATCGCTGGAACGCCTTCTCTTATTAGTGTCCCCGTTTTAGGGTCAATTTTAACATCAGTAGTATCTGGAACCTCTTTCACGCACACGAAGATACGCATCTATCACTCCTCCTTTCCTCAATGCAACTGGTCAACATATTTTAAAAGAAATATATGATAAATCAAAGAACATTTAATGTTGATCGAGGTGCCACAACAGTTGCAAAATCAACTATTACTTGACAAAAAATCAATAATTTTTATTTTTGCTCAATGTTTGCTCAAAATGTGACAAGCTTTGGGGCATTTTTAGCAGGTCTGCTTTCTTTCCTATCACCGTGTATTCTTCCACTTGTGCCTTCGTATATAGCTTTCATATCAGGAGTATCAATCCTTGAGGTGCAGTCGGGCAAGTTCAACAAACTTTCTCTCTTTCTATCAGCGCTGTTTTTCGTTTTGGGCTTTTCCTTCGTTTTCATCGGGCTGGGCGCAACAGCTTCCACCCTTGGTAACTTTTTCGTTTCGAAAAGCTCATTGTTCATGCAAATAGGCGGCATCATAGTAATCTTTTTTGGTCTTGTTACCGCGAAAATAATAAACATCCCATTTCTTCAGTATGAAAAGAAGCTTGAGGTTTCCCGCAATCCGCTGACATACCTTGGCGCATTCATCGTCGGTATAGTTTTCGCTTTCGGGTGGTCACCGTGTGTGGGTCCCATACTCGCGGCTATATTAACGCTGGCTGCGCAGCAAGAAACCGTTGGTCAGGGGATAAAGCTTCTTGCGATATATTCAGCAGGCCTCGCAATACCGTTTCTGGTGCTGCCCTTCGCTATAAACCCATTCTTTAAATTTATGGCGAGAGTGCGCAAATACCTTGGAGTAGTTGAGCTGGCGGCGGGAAAGCTTCTTGTGGTAATGGGCATGATGCTTGCACTGGGAACCTTTCAGAAACTTTCGGAATCCATGGGCGAAGTTACAATACTTTCGGCAAGCATTCTGGTTACTTTCGTTAGCGTCGCAGTAACGCAGATATGGATTCTTGTTGCGTTCGTTAATTGGCTCAACGAAAAAGGGCACACGGAAATCCCCTGGTCAGCAAGATTGCTGTTTTTCATAGACCTTCTCAGCGTTGCCATGCTCCATGTTATAGCAACATTCAAGGAACACATGACCATACCGGAGGGAACATGAAAATAATTAACACAGACAAAGCTCCGAAAGCTATAGGACCTTATTCGCAAGGAGTTATATCAAATGGGTTTATTTTTGTTTCCGGGCAAATAGCATTAAATCCTGCTACTAACTCATTGATTTCTGGCGGAATAGAAGAGCAAACTTTAAGAGTTCTCGAAAACATTGAGGCGATACTTGAGGCTGCCGGCTCATCAAAGGAGAAAGTGGTTCGCTGCGATGTTTTTCTTACGGACCTGAAACTATTCCCAGATTTCAACAAAGCTTACGAAAAATTCTTTGGGGAACACAAGCCAACAAGAGTTACAGTAGAGGTATCATCGCTTCCGAAAGGTGCGTTGGTGGAAATTTCTGCTATTGCGGAAATCTGACCAGCCAATATTATATTATTCATAAAAATTTTTTCTTGTCACCAAAACTTTTAATCTTATTTTTGATTCCCATAAATTCAAGATACGGGGGAAAAGATGGGAAAAGAACCTAAAGACATAAATGTTATAATAGCCACAGACTGTGGTAGCACCACGACAAAAGCTATACTTATTGAGCGGAGAAACGGGACTTACCGTTTGATAGTGCGCGGTGAGGCACCCACGACTGTCGAGGCACCGTTTGAAGATGTTACCATGGGTGTGCTAAACTCTGTTAACGAGGTAGAGGAATTAACGGGAAGAAAGTTAATTGACGATCACGGACAAATAATAAGACCTGCACAGGGCAATGTGGGTGCAGACATTTATGTTTCCACCTCATCCGCTGGCGGTGGACTTCAGATGATGGTTGTCGGACTTATTCGCACTATGACCGCTGAATCAGCAGAAAGGGCAGCCCTTGGCGCAGGTGCCATAGTAATGGATGTTATAGCCGCTAACGATAAACGACTCCCGCATGAGCAAATAGAAAGGATTCGAAGGCTAAGACCTGACATGATACTTCTTGCCGGTGGCGTTGATGGCGGCAACATTCAGCAAGTAGTGCAAATGGCTGAGCTTATAGCTGCGGCTAATCCGAAACCAAGGCTCGGAATAGGCTATAGACTTCCAGTCATATTTGCCGGCAACAAAAACGCGCGTGATGCCGTGAAAAATGTTCTTGATGGCAAAGTGGACCTTCACATAGTGGACAATATAAGACCAACCCTCGATACGGAGAACCTCGAGCCAGCCCGCGAATCCATACACAACCTCTTTATGGAACATGTTATGGCACAAGCACCGGGCTACAAAAAGCTTATGTCGTGGACCGATGCACCCATAAGACCAACCCCGGGTGCCGTCGGCGATATGATGAAACTGGTAGCCGACGAAGAAGGAATACAAATTCTTGGCGTAGACATTGGCGGCGCAACCACCGATATCTTCTCCGTCTTCAGGGATTCAAAGGGTATCCCGAGATTCAACCGGACCGTATCAGCCAACCTCGGGATGAGTTATTCCATCTCAAATGTATTCACCGAGGCAGGACTTGATAACATAATGCGGTGGATACCTTTCGACATGGATGAGCGCTCGTTAAGAAATCAGGTCAAGAACAAGATGATTCGACCGACGACGATACCGCAAAACATGGAAACCCTTATTTTCGAGCAGGCAGTAGCACGAGAAGCTATAAGGCTTGCTTTCAGGCACCACAAAACATTCGCTACTGAGCTTAAAGGAGTCCAGAAAAGGAGAACAGTCTCCGAAACATTCGACCAATCAGCCGAAATAGCGCACACGCTCGTTAATATGATGACACTCGACATTATAATAGGCTCAGGCGGCGTCTTGTCTCACGCTCCCCGTCGGAATCAGGCTGCTATGATGATGCTCGATGCTTTCCAGCCCGAGGGCATAACGCAGCTCGCCGTGGACTCGATATTTATGATGCCACATCTCGGAGTGCTGGCTCAGGTCCACAAAGAAGCGGCTTTGCAGGTATTCCACAAGGATTGCCTTATAAGGCTTGGAACATCCATTGTGCCAACCGGGCTGGGAAAGGAAGGAAAGAAAATTCTCGAATTCGAGATAACCTACCCAGACGGTCACACAGAAAGCGGGGAACTTTACTATGGCGAGATTAAATTGCTGCCATTGGGCGTCGATGAGGTTGCGAAGGCAAGGTTAAAACCATCAAGGGGATTCGATCTTGGTGAGGGTTCTGGCAAAGAAGTCCAAGCGGAACTCCATGGAGGCGTGGTTGGCATAATACTTGATGGTAGAGGAAGACCATTGGTGATTCCGCAGGACAAAAGCAAAAGAATAGAATACCTTAGGAAATGGCTTCTTGCCATGAATGTGTATCCGGAATGGGTTTTTGAAAAATTCAAATAACGGAGGGAAAACATGCAGAACCTTAAGAAATACATATTCACTCAAAAGGGGTCGGCCGAGGATAAGCTGGAAACCTTTACGCCGCCGCTTCGTGGGATGACGAAATACGAGCTCGTGCTGCTTCTGGCGAAAAGGGCAAGGGAAATAAACCAGCTCAGAATAGACCTGCAAAAAAAGTATAATGTTCATCTCATAGAGAAGCGCAAACCGATAATGATGGCGCTCGATGAATATCTTAGAGGGGAGTTAGGGCCGCGGGAAAGTTTCTCCCCCGAGAAAAGG
>JAGGRZ010000146.1 GCA_021159335.1 bacterium | reverse complement strand
GAATAACGCATAGCATAACCAGCTGTCTCAGGCGGACAAACTATGCTCGCCTCTGGCCCAGGACAACTGCAGTCAGGCATAAATATACAACCTCGCACGGTATCTGTATGAACAACACCAGTGCTGCTAACTGCACGAAGATAAATATTAAAGCAATTTTCTCTGCCCTCGTAACCTCTCGCTGTGTAAACTCGCCATCCAAAGCAGTGAACCGAATCATCAGGCCATGGAAAGAACTCCTGAATAGAATCTCCAGAAATAAGAGTCATCGAATCGCCAAGTTCAATCGTTGCCCAAGAACTATCATATCGTGTTCCTGATGTGTTCTTAACGCAAAGGTTTATCGCATTACATGTATCTATAGCTGGTATTATGCTACTGAAAAGCGTTGGCCAAGACACCGTGTTAAGGTTAAACCACGAACCACCTGTATTAGTCGCTATACGCTGATACATTGTGTTCCACGGTGCTGGGCAGTAACCAGGATTGTAAACGGTATAAACTATGAATCCTTCGGAAACAGCTCTCATGTATGTATTAGGGTCAGGTGGATACGGATGAGCTAAAGTATCAAGATAAACATCTGTATTAGCGTCACAACAGCAGCCACCTACTGGCCTATCAATAGTGCACGATGGCGCATCAGTAAGCATTATTATAACTTTTAATGCGTCCACTCGCCAGTCATAAAGTGTCATCGCATCCCATATGGCATCCCATGATGTCTCAGGACCGTCAGCACCGCCAGAAGCGCCAAGTGGTACTATGCGTGACCTGAATGTAGGATAACTCCCCGTCATTTGGTAACCTGGCGTTATAGGGTCGAAGTCCCAGATATTAGTGCCATCCCCGAATGTAACAGCTCCGAATCGATATTGATAGTTCAAGGTGTGGAGCCGCGCAGCAAAACCATCCAATGCAGCTCTAACCCTCGCAATATCGTCATACATCGAACCAGTAGTATCAATGCAAAATACTATATCCACTTTACCGGTATCAAGGCGGCAGCCGAGCTCAACTATGAACTCCATTGAATCGAGCGGAGAAATCACGAATTTGTAGACATTACCGCGATAGTTTATGCTGAAGTTAGAAATCGTAAAACCACTATTGGAATGAGGGCGATTAATACTCTGAGTGGAACCTAAAGGCGTGAACATCGCTACACTAACAAAAAAAGCCAAAAACAAAACACTTACCTTTTTCATAGAACCCCCCTTATTTATTTAAATCAAATAATTCTAAAAAATAATTTGTAGAAATCAAGAATAAAATTCTAAATTTTTAGCGTTTCCTAATTAATAAAACTTTTTCGCCTTTCTTGATTAACCATAAATTTTTCTTATCTTATTATTTGTACTAATTTAGGAGGAAAAAATGAAAATATTCACAAAAACCGTTCTTCCACTGATGATACTAATCTCAATAACCCTCTCACAAGATGCTAAACCACTTTGCTACATAGAACCAGATAGCATTACCAAGAATGTTTTGCGTGGCAATGTATGGTGGTACGAGCTGAGCCTAATTAACAATTCAGATTCAACGTTTAGGGATGTAAGAGTAGAAATAACCTATGACAGGAATTCACGCCTACTGAGAAGTCTCCGTTGGCGCGGTCGTTCAGGACTTAGACCAAGACAGTACGCGAAAAAATTTCCCGAAGCACGAAAAGTAATTTTCGATTTCCCGGAGGTTAAACCATACACGAAAACCAAAATCTGGGTGGCTCTCGTCTCAACGCAAACTGGACCCCACAAAGTTTATGCAAAACTCCTAAAAAAATCACCAGAAGGCGAATGGTTAGAGTGGAAACCAATAGTACCACCCGAAACCACTGTCGCAGCCGTGGAGAGTGTCGAAACCACCATCGCAAAAGCTGAAACATCAGAAGTGGAGGTTCACATAGAAAAATCGGACTCTACCTTAATGGTTACCGCAAAAGCTGTAACCAAAACTCCCTCAGAATCACTCTCGGTCGGCAAAGTAAAATTCGGCTTGAAAGGAATTCCTATTCCACCACTTATTTTCGGAAACTTCATAACTCGGGCTATATTCGTAGTGCTCCTTATTTTAAACCTTATTCTAATAGTTTTTTTGATTCTCATATGGACCTCAGTAAAGCAGTCCAACGATAGGATAAAATACCTGCTAAAACGCATAGAAAGCGAAGGCAAAAAACCCAAATACTTTGAATCTCCAGCGCAAAAAGCGCCTGAAGAAGAACCTAAGAAACCTGAGGAGGAACCTAAGAAAGAAGAAACAAAAAAGCCTGAACCAAAAGAAAAACCCGAAACCAAAAGCACCGACAATACCCTAATCATAGAGGGAATAAATCCAGAAAGCGAAGTGCAGATACTTGACGATTACTCTGTTCCGCCAGCCGAAGAAAAACCAAGCGAGAAAGGTAAAAGCGAAAAAGAACAAAACAGCAAATCGATTCTCGACGAAATAAAAAAGCTATTCAACCAACTCGAAGATGAAGAGTGATTAGTTTCAAAAACTCAAAGAGGTGAATTTTATGCAGCGATTTTTCACGACAATGTGTGCAATATTTGTATTTGCTCTGTTTTACCCGTCATTTGGCTACGAACCCATGCGAATAGTGCACTGCCCCTCAGCCGGAATACCTCTTAATGGCGAGGTGGTCCTCGATGTGTTGTCGTATCCTGAAGGAGGCTTGAGAGCAGGGCTGGCATTAGGTCTATGGGACAGGCTCGATATAGAGGTTTCATATGGCGCCACCAACCTTATCGGAAGAGGGAAAATAAACCCCGAACCAATGCCGCAATGGACAGTTAAATTGCGCGCGATAGACGAAACACAAAAATCACCCGCCGTAGCCATAGGAGTCGACACAAGAGGTTTTGGGGAATATGATTCCACTGAAAAAAGGTATGAGCACAAATCGCGAGGGCTATTCGTCGTAACAAGCAGAAACTGGATATTCTGGGAGGTCGAGGTTAGCGGGCATCTTGGCATGAATTACTCATTTGAAGAAAGGCTCAAGAAAGGTTTCTCCATTTACTGTGGCACCACTCTTACACTTTACGGACGAGGCGGAATCTCAATAGAATATGACCTTGCGCCTGGCGATAACAAAGCCCCTTTCGGCAGAGGTAGAGGTTACTTATCCACGGGGTTTTTCCTTAATTTCGCAAAAAATAGCTGGCTCTACTTCAATCTTTTCGACCTTCTCAGCAACAAACCACAGGACAACCCCATAGGAAGGGAAATTCGAGTGGTATTTCTCACTCACATTTAAGCAAATAAAATCGCAAAATGCGCTACAAACAGGTA
Organism: bacterium; assembly: GCA_021159335.1. NCBI lineage: Bacteria > bacterium. The sequence goes on along the minus strand of JAGGRZ010000146.1, from coordinate 2,025 downwards.
TATCTTGATTGGCTCAGCCACACACCGATGCCAAAGGATGTTTTCGACGAACTAAGGGACTACTTTGTTGAAAGGCGCGGCCTTCCCGGAGCATTGCATCAATGGGGGCAATGGAGCAAAGCAGCGCTGGAACATTTCATAGAGTCAACGCAAGAAATCCTGGGCACAAAAAAGCCAATCCGATTTTCAATAGGTCCAATACTGCCCAAAATTAGCAAACCAATCCTGTTATCGCCGATTGAATCGAAAAAGTTTAGAAGGACAGTTGCCAAAAGCAATGTGGAAGTTTTCGAGATGAAGATGAAAGGTTTTGAGTTCGACTTGGAACAAGCTGAAATAATGCTGCAAGAAAACGATGTAGAATTAATTATCGCTACAGCTGCTGATATGGTAACCGGAACCCGTCAACCTGTGGAAAAACTCGCGAAACTCGCGAAAAAACACAATGCGAAGTTAATGGTCGAACTTTCTGCCCTTATTGGACGGGAAAAATTCCTTTTTGACGACTTAGGCGCAGATTTAGGCTTCATCGATGGTTTAATAATAGGCGCACCGTGCGACCTAATCATAGGCGCAGAACCAGACCAAAGCTTCCCATTGCCTCTGGCAGCAGCTTTCTACAAGGTTATGGCGCACATCAACGATGAACTCGACACCAAAATAAACAACCTGAATGAACTTGAGGATTACTTCGTCAAATTAATTAACCTTCACCTTGAGGGAGTTGAGCGTATCAGCGGGGAAAAAACGGTTCCCGGCATAGTAATGCTCTCTTTTAAGGGAGTTCCTCGAGGAGCATTATCCCTTGCCATAGACATGCAGGGCATAGCTGTATGGGCAGGCGATACCTTCGAAGGCAAAATAGACGAACTCGCAGCTATGGGTGTCGAAAGCGAGATTGCCGAATCAGCTATAAGATTCACACTATGGCACGATAACACACAGGATGAAATCGATTATGTCCTGCGCGTCGTGCCTTCCATCGTCGAGCGCATAAGATTTGAGACCCGAAAAGAGCCATAAAAAATGGGGCAGGTAAAACCCTGCCCCTCAAGCCCACAACAAAAGCCACAGCTAAGCTCACCGCACCAGCATCATCTTCTTCGTTATGGACTTCTTGCCCGCGATAAGCTTGTAAAGATATATTCCCGACGGCACCTCACGACCAGCATCATCGGTACCAGTCCAGACGATAATGTGATTTCCGCTACCGAGCTTACCATCATAAAGGTGCCTTATGGCACGCCCCGAGAGGTCATATATCACGAGTGACACATCCATAGGCTCCGGAAGTTTGAAGTTTATCGATGTAGCCGGGTTGAATGGGTTCGGCACATTCTGGCCAAGAACCACGCCCTCAGGCTTTATCGATTCCTTAACGCCGCTTAACCACTCCATCTCAGCGCGCATGAAGAAGTTAATCCTATCCCGCGGAGTATAGATTATCTCCGGATGTGCTGTGCTGTATAGCGTATCCTCCCTATATCTTACCCAGCCTATGCCACCCGTCGTAGGATAGCCAACAAACGCGCAGTTGGTATCAGTCGTGGTCAAGTTGGCATAGACGAACCATGTGAGCGGCGTATCAAGCGCCGTAACACCTATCGCGAATGAGTCCAAGGTAAAGTTTGAATCATTTATGTCCCAATAAACCCATGTTCCAAGCTCTGGCGTGATGCCCGGAATCAAAATACGAACCGTATCTATAGGTATTGGCGCAGGGAAACTGTCCATAATCTCGTAGAGCCCCATAATAAATTGTCCGGACCCATATACTTTCACGCCAACTCTCTTAAGAAGATTTCTCCCCGGGAAAGGTTTCACGAACATCTGCGCAAGGCTTACCCCGGGTCTCGGAACTCCAGCACCTGGCGCAAGATACTGAAGGTAACTTATGTGTGTATCCGGCGGTGTCACGCTGGTATCGATGGTGTTCCACGCGAAGGTATCAGGCAAACCATCGTCATAGGCTAACTCTCTGAAAAATGCATTATGAACGGTGAATACTGTAATACATGTGTCGTT
>JAGGRZ010000145.1 GCA_021159335.1 bacterium | reverse complement strand
CCAGTTCAATGCCGCGTAACGAGAAATCCCATAACCCCCAATGGTGACGGCTTCAACGATGTGACGAGCTTTGAGTTTTCAAATATACGGAATACAACGAAAAATATAGAAGTTCTTATTTACGATAGAATTGAAAGGCTTGTTAGAACAGTCAAAAGAAGCGCTGAAGGGTTCATATGGGATGGAATGGACGAGAACGGAGACCCAGTCCCTCAAGGGGTTTATATATATGTAGTTATCGTCGATGGTGACGCAGTTTGCAGTGGGACAATAAGTGTTGCTAAATAAAGTAGATAGGGGGGAATAATGCCGAAAAGCACTTTAGTCATATTAATTTTTGCCCTGTTAAGCCTGTCATTCTCGCAAGTTGATATAACTTCTCCGCGCGGTATTGGTCTCGGTGGAGCATATTCTGCCCTCGCCAATGATGGTTTTTCCCCTATTTGGAACCCTGCCAATATGGACGCATTTCCTGATATGGCGCTATCGCTGGCTTATACTGCTTTCTATGCTGGCATACACGGTGATATGATACAGGAAGGTGCTCTGGGAACAGTGTTAAAGCTCGACCGAAAGCTTCGATACGGTTCATTCGGCATATCTTATATACAATATCTGTCAGATATATATTCGCAGGGGAAGATAACATTCGGTTATTCGAAAAGGCTCGTGGGCACAGCTGTGGGCAGATGTTTCGCCGTGGGGGTTAATGCTGCCATAATAAGAAGCAGTTTTAACCGCTCAAACTTTGTGAATTTTGATGATAATGACCCTGTTTTTTCCGTTCGAACCTCTACAGCAGACCATTCCATTGATGCTGGGATGCTAATAAGACCAGCCAAATTCATGACTATAGGTCTCGTCGCCAGCAATATTAATAAACCTGACATATCGATATCTCAATCTGGTGCAAATAAACTCCCGCTTATAGGCAAATTCGCTATGGCGCTAACCACCAAACCCATAACGGTTGCATTCGATGTTGAATACTATGATAAAGCCCCCTCGGACAAAAGACTTCAGATACATGCAGGGGTGGAAAAGCAATTCGGGAAAAACCTTTTCATCCGCGCGGGCTGGAACAGGCACGAGTTTACTGCGGGATTCGGATACAAGCAGAAGCGGAAAAAATCAGCATGGTCGGTTGACTACGCCATATCGTATTCTCTGGGCACTGACATAGCAAGAGAGTTCTTCACCACGCATCGGGCAGGATTTAACCTGTGGGTAGCTCCCCCACCGGTGCCAATCGAGGAATTAGCCATAATTCCCGATTCAATAAAGGTAACGCCGGAAACCGTATTTGTGGGCGACTCGGTTAAAATAACTGCTCTTTTCGAGAACCGCGGTGAGATAGTAGAACGAAAAGTTCCTGTAGCAATTTACTATCAGCGCCCGGATAGCACATGGACACTAATAGCTCCTGTAGAGAGGGTCAACATAAGCCCGGGAGAGCTTTTCGAGCTCGGGTGGACATGGACACCGACCGAACCCGGTATATATGAGATTTTCATCGCTATAGACAATGATGCCAAGGAATTACCAAAAATAACCGGGAGAGTTCAGGAGACAGACGAAAAAGACAATGTAGCCTCCACTAGGGTCATCGCTATAATGAAACCAAAGGGGAAAATTAACCTTTCGCAAAATAAACTCGTTATATCGAGACTCGAACTTTATCAAGAGGAAGAACCGCTTATTCCGATGGTCTTCTTCGACGAGAACTCATCAAGCATAAAGAAAAGATATGAGAAAATGCTTTCAGTTATTGCACGCCGACTTGCGAATACTCCCGATGCTTTTGTTGAACTTTACGGTTTCTACGAAGCTCACACTGACACGATTAATCCCGGAAGCGTTGCTAAGGCACGTGCTGAAGCCGTTAGGGAAAAACTTATTGCTTTGGGTGCCCCAGCCGGGAAGGTAAGATTTCCGACCGAGGAATACGACACCGCTGCGTCGTTGGTGGGTGACCCAATGAAACAGGCGATAAAGAAGGACAGGATTCGCATGTTTGCTGAAAACAGGCGCGTTCAAATAGTGGGCAGGGTTCTGCCTGAAAAGGATTTCATGGTTGTCATACCGTGCTCCGAAGGCAGCCTTCCCGATGACTTCTCGAAACTTGCAGCATATGTCGAAGCGATAAAGAGCATGCTCGAGAATAACGACGAGATTTACATAATATCAGAGGCGTATTCACGCACCAAAGAGGGTGAGGACCTTGCATTTGAGAGAGCAGCCACCACAGCCAAATGGCTGCGTGAAAGATTGCCTAACTACCTTGACGAAAGAGTTCTTATCCACTACAGAGTGGACACATCAGCCAATCCCAACGAGGTCCGGGTATTTCCGTCGGCGGAGGCGCTGGTTTTCAGACCCGTTGAGGCAAACAAGGTTCTCGAAAACTACGAAATAGCGGGCGAACGGGAGAATTTAATAAAGCTCGATGTTGAAGCAGGGATGGGCGTGGATAGTTTTATACTCGATGTAATAAATTCGAGGGGCAACATTGTGAGACACCTTGCGCGGGGCAAGGATAAAGTGCCTGAGAAAATAGTGTGGGATTGGCGGGATGATGCCGGTCACCTTCTCGATTTCAAGAAAAAATACTTCATAAGACTACGATTGTGGGACAAGGTAGGCGGTTATCTTCTTGCGAAATCAGATACGCTGTCTATAGAGGTCGAGGAACTAAGCAGAAAAATAGAGGGACTGGTAATAATAATATTTATGTTCAGCACCGATAAACCGCGCAGCAAATTCCTCGAATCAAGGATGGAATACATCGCCAAACAGCTTATTCATCGCGCTCAAGGCGGAAGATACAAACTCATAGCTACTGTTGAGGGACACACTGACTCCATAGGACCCGAGTACGATAACCTGCGTATATCAAAACTCCGCGCCGAAAGGGAGTATAATCGTCTTAGACGATACATGAGATTTTTGCTCGGGCTTAAATCAGATGCTGAACTCGACAAATGGATGCGAGACCACAAGCTTACTTTGCGAGCAAAAGGCTTCGGGGAGTCGAAACCGTATGTCATACGAATATGGAATCCTGCTAAAAAAACCACCGAGCCAGTTTTAATCGGTGATAACAGGTTCCCGGAAGGGCGGATAGCAAATAGAAGGGTACTGCTTCATATATCGACTCGATGATGGAATAAAAACAAAACCAATCCCCCACGAGAATAAACAATTTGTAAATTCCCCCCAGCCGAGCGATGTCTTAGTTTGCTCATCAATCCCTTTACGGCGTGAAAACAATTGACATTGCCCCTGCCCACAATTAATTAAGCTAAAATAGGAGGTCATACGATGAAAAACTTTTTACCGCCAAGTCTCATAAGGAAAAACGACACGAAGCTGATTCTTCTGGTTATAGATGGTCTCGGAGGTACTACCAACGAGGAAGGTTTTTCGGAACTTGATGTGGCTAACTTGCCAAATCTTAATGAGCTTGCCTCCAAAAGTTCTTGCGGACTTCAGATTCCTATCGACTACGGCATAACTCCGGGCAGTGCGCCTGGGCATCTCGCTCTTTTCGGCTACGACCCCGTCAAATATCAGATAGGAAGAGGAATACTTGAGGCACTTGGCGTGGGGCTTGAGGTTAGACATGGCGACCTCGCCGTGCGAGGAAATTTCTCCACATTAAAGGATGGCAAGATAGTTGACAGACGCGCAGGACGAATTCCAACCGAGGAGTGCGAGAGACTCGTTAAAAAGCTTTCCGAGAAAATCAAGCTCATAGAAGATGTCAAAGTGATAATGAAAGCAGGGCTCGACTACAGGTTTGCGGTAGTGTTTCGCGGTAAAGAGCTTTCGGACAAGGTTACTGATGCGGACCCACAAATAAACGGAATGCCACCTGAACCAGCAAAACCCTTAACTATAGAAGCTGAGAAGACCGCGCGGATAATAAACAAATTCATAAAGCTTGCCACAGAGGTGCTTTCGGATGAGCCGGTCGCTAACACGGTAATACTTCGCGGATACGCCAAATTCCCGCAGATAGAATCGTTCGATGTAAGGTATGGTCTCGATGCGGCGGGAATAGCAACCTATCCCATGTATAGAGGGCTTGCGAGCCTGGTTGGGATGAAAACCATCGATGTAACCGGTTTCTCTATAGAGGAAGAGTTCAGATTAATAAAAGAAATATGGCCCTACTTCGACTTTTTCTTCGTGCATGTGAAGAAAACCGACTCACTCGGCGAGGACGGTGATTTTGAGGGGAAAGTAAAAAAGCTCGAGGAAATAGATGGGTATTTACCCATCCTGCTTGAGCTTTCGCCCGATGTTATGGTGGTTACAGGAGACCATGCCACACCTGCTGTGTTAAAATCTCATAGCTGGCATCCAGTTCCTGTTCTTCTTTGGAGCAAGTATGCTTTCAGGGACGATGTGAAAAAGTTCTGTGAGCGAGAGTGTGCAAAAGGCATTTTGGGAACAATCCCAGCGCTTGCTATAATGCCGCTTATGCTTGCCAACGCACTGAGACTTAAGAAGTTCGGGGCATAAAACCTCACGCCCAAAAGAAATGTTGGAGACCACCGAAAAAGTTCCTGACGGTTTTCTCAGCGAGTTCCTCGAACAGGAGAAAGTGCGGATATTCCTGTGGAGAGCATACAAAACTGGACGAATCGCCTCGGCATATTTGTTTTCAGGACCCGCCGGTATAGGGAAGTTTATCGCTGCGTATCAATGGGTTAAGTTTCTAAAATGCCCCAACAAATCAAACGGTAAACCGTGCGGAAAATGCAAGTCGTGCACGACTATGGATAGCTGGACCAATCCTGATGTCTTGATTATTTTCCCTATGCCGAAATCCGTTTGGGACAGCGAAACAAGAAGGGATGCGTATGCTGAATTCAGATTAAACCCATTCATGCGTCCCCGATTCGATAGAAAGCCCTCCATTATCCTCGATATGATTTACGAGATTCAGCAATTCTTGCAAACGCCTGCTACATCTCACGGTGGAAAATTCGTTATTATAACCGATGCCGAACTTATGAACATTCCTGCCGCGAATTCATTCCTCAAAACGCTTGAGGAACCACCGTCGGGAAGCTACATAATAATGACTTCTCAGCGCCCGGAAGCTCTTCTGCCAACAATCCGTTCGAGAACTCAGGAAATCAAGTTCAGAAGGCTATCCGAGCGAGACATATTAAAAAAGCTTGAGGATAGATTCGATGTCCCGCACGAGCTTGCCGCAGAGGTTTCGAGACTTGCCGATGGAAGTATAGCCAATGCACTGAGATATCTTACGCCAGAGTTTGAAGCGCTGCGGCGGCAGGCGTTAAAAATAATAGAAGCGGCCTGCAAGCGAAACTACGAGGCAGTATGGAGCTGGGCTGACGAGGCACCCGCAAAGACCGATTACGCTGAGCAGATTTGCCTCGCTTTGATAACGATATTAAGGGATATGCTCGCATCAATTATTGGTGATGATGTTAGCGTGATGAACAGTAATGAGGAAGGGTTGATAAGAAATTTAGCAAAAAGCTGCGGCGACATAAAAAGGATTGAGCGCACTTTGGCTGGTGTTACAACACATTACGAAAACCTTTTGCGCAATCCACAATACAGGCTATTTTATGGCTCATTAGCGGCAACGCTTTTGGGGATTTAAAATTTTGAAAGGAGCGTTAAAATGGCAGAGCAAAAGGCTCCGCGACCGCCTTTCGGCATGGACGAGGAGTCGAAGAAGATTAAAGCCCGAATGAGCAAGATAAAACACAAACTCCTCATAATTTCGGGCAAAGGTGGTGTGGGCAAAAGCACCATAGCGGTGAATCTTGCCTACGCTTACACTATTAAAGGCCAATCCGCTGGACTTCTGGACATTGACATTCATGGTCCATCCATAGGCAGGTTAGCGGGCATAGAGGGTTTGCAGCTTACGCTTAATCCAGATCAATCGATAGAGCCCATCGAGAAGGGTGGCGTGAGAATCGTGACGATGGCATCGCTCCTTCAGGATACCGACCAGCCCGTGATATGGCGAGGACCGCTTAAAATGAAAGCCATAAAGCAGTTTCTTGGCGATATAAATTGGGGTGAACTCGACTGGCTTGTTATAGACTCGCCTCCAGGAACGGGCGATGAACCACTGTCGATATGTCAGCTTTTGCCTGACCTCGATGGTTCGATTATAGTCACGACACCGCAGGATGTGGCGCTTCTTGACGCCAGAAAAACCGTTAAATTCTCACAGGCGCTTGGCGTTAAGGTTATAGGTATCATAGAAAACATGAGCGGTTTCGTTTGTCCCCACTGCGGAAAAAGGACGGATATATTCAAAACTGGAGGTGGTGAGAAAGCCGCTAAAGAGTTTGGAATACCATTTCTGGGAAGGCTACCCCTTGAGCCAGCCATAATGGAAAGCTGCGAACTCGGAAAGCCCTATGTCTGGATGTTCCCTGAGTCGGAATCAGCGAAGGAAATAATGAAGATAGCCGATAAGATAGCCGAGATAATCGAGACTACCAACAAAAACAAGCAATAACCCAGCTATTCCACGTGATCGTCGCTTTGCACTGGCTGCTGAAAGGGGGTTCTATGGTTCAAAGTGTGCTTGGTCTGGTGGCGTTCATACTGATAGCGTGGTTAATAAGCGAGAACAGAAGGAAAGTAAGCACAAAAATAATTTTAGGAGGACTACTTCTTCAGCTTATAATCGCGATCTCCATTCTTAAATTCCCATTTCTTAAGAATATTTTCTTTGGAATCAATAGAATCGTCGAGCTCGTCCAGAGGTCAACACTTGAGGGGACTAAGTTTGTTTTCGGCTACATTGGCGGTGGCGAAGTCCCTTTTGAAGTTAAACCTGGTGCATCAACTTTCATTCTTGCTACGCAAACGCTGCCGCTGGTAATAATTATAAGCGTCATATCATCAATTCTTTTTTACTGGCGAATTTTACCATTTATAGTCAGGTGTTTCAGCTATGTTTTAAGAAAAGCTACTGGTATAAGCGGTGCATTAGGACTCGGTGTCGCTTCAAATATATTTCTGGGCATGGTCGAGTCGCCGCTTATGATAAAGCCTTATGTCAGCCGAATGACGCGCTCCGAGATTTTCGCAATAATGACAAGCGGCATGGCAACCATATCCGGCACAGTAATGTTTCTATACGCAGCGATATTAGACCCCGTTGTTCCCGATGCTTTGGGTCACATTCTTATAGCTTCGCTTATTAGTGCACCGGCTGCCGTGCTTATAGCTATGACCATGGTACCTGAGACCGAGAAAAGCACTTATTCTGAGGCTCGACTGGACTTTCGGGGCGCGGATTCAACAATGGATGCGCTGGTAAAAGGCGTTGACTCAGGGCTTAAAATCTTTCTGAACATAATAGCAATGATAATCGTGCTTATATCGTTGGTGGCGCTTATCGATAAGTTTATCGCGGCACTGTTTCCATCGGTAGGTGGTCAGCCTCTGAGCCTTGAGAGGCTGCTTGGATACATAATGGCGCCTTTAGTGTGGCTTGCTGGAGTCCCTTGGAAAGAAGCTTTGACCGCAGGGCAACTTATGGGAACCAAAACCATAATAAACGAACTCGTAGCATACACGAAACTTGCGTCTTTGCCTGCTTGTGCCTTGTCAACAAAAAGTAGATTGATAATGACCTATGCAATGTGCGGTTTCGCAAATTTTGGAAGTTTAGGAATAATGATAGCGGGGTTCAGAGTTATAGCGCCTGAAAGGCAAAAAGATGTGCTTTCGCTCGGCATAAAATCCATAATCGCGGGAACACTCGCAACGCTTATGACTGGTGCGGTGGTGGGCGTAGTGTTGTGATGAATTTTGAGCTGTAGATACGCAGAGATGTGGTTATGTTAAACAAGCTTTAATTGCGCTACGACGGTCGCCGAAAGGGGGCACCATGATTCAAAGTGTTATTGGTCTTGTCGCCTTCATTTTCATTGCGTGGCTTATTAGCGAAAACAGAAAAAGAGTAAACACGAAGGTAATATTGGGTGGTTTACTTTTACAGCTCGTTTTAGCCATTTTGCTTCTTAAATTTCCCATCCTAAAAAGTTTTTTCCTTTGGCTCAACAAACTCGTTGAGGTTATTCAGGAATCGACCCTTGAGGGGACTAAGTTTGTTTTCGGATATATCGGCGGCGGCGATGTGCCGTTCGAGGTTAAGTCTGGCGCGTCGACATTTATACTTGCCACCCAATCACTTCCTTTAGTTCTGGTTATGAGCGTGATATCATCTATTCTTTTTTACTGGAGAATACTACCTCTCATAGTCAAGGGTTTCAGCTACATTCTCAAGAAAGCCACTGGTATCGGCGGCGCCTTGGGACTCGGTGTCGCAGCGAACATTTTCGTGGGTATGGTGGAGGCACCACTTATTATAAGACCTTATGTCAGCAAAATGACCCGCTCTGAGCTTTTCACGCTTATGACGAGTGGAATGGCTACCATAGCGGGGACAGTAATGTTTCTTTACGCAGCGATATTAAGGACCGTAATACCCGATGCTCTTGGCCACATCCTTATAGCATCAATAATAAGCGCACCGGCTTCGATACTTATTGCTATGGTTATGGTTCCGGAGACACAAAAGAGCGCTGTAGAGAAAGTTCCGTTCACCTATCGAGGGGCTGAGTCAACTATGGATGCACTCGTGAAAGGCGTGGATTCTGGCCTGCAACTTTTGCTCAACATTATTGCCATGCTCATCGTTCTCGTAGCCCTCGTGTCTCTTGCCAATAGAATTGTTGGCGTTCTACCTCCGATAGGCGGCAAACCCGTAACGCTTGAAAGACTATTCGGCTATGTAATGGCGCCCTTAGTGTGGCTTGCAGGAGTTCCCTGGAAGGAAGCCTTGACGGCTGGACAACTTATGGGTACTAAAACCATAATAAACGAGCTTGTTGCTTATGTTAAACTTGCCTCGCTACCTGCCGGCGCGTTATCGGAAAAGAGTAAACTTATAATGACCTATGCAATGTGTGGTTTCGCAAACTTCGGTAGTCTTGGAATAATGATAGCAGGCTTTAGAGTTATTGCGCCCGATAGGCAAAAAGATGTGCTTTCACTCGGAATAAAATCTATAGTAGCAGGGACCCTCGCGACCCTTATGACAGGCGCAATAGTGGGGATAGTAATGTAACCTTAGATAGCCCCTTCGTTACGAAGCTGCTCGAAAGCGAGTTTAGCAAGTCCACCGGCGATGTGTTCGGAGACATCGGGGAGCTCTCCTTTGACATACTTCTCCACTGTCTCGGGTTCCGAGGAAAGGATGTTTCTCACAGTAGCATCAGTTATTCCCAGCTCTGCAGCAATAGCTTTGGATGTCTTGCCGCCGAGTTCCTTTAAAGCAATCACATAAGCCGCCTCAGCAAGGCTTGGTAGCCAGGTCAGATTTCTGTGTTCTATCAACTTTTTAAGCCCGCCAACAACATCTATCGCTCTGTTGAATACCTTTCTCGCCACCTCATCGATATTGCCTTTTGGTTCCGATATAATGGGCATTTTAACCTCCTTTTTATGTTTTCGATATGAAGGTTTCGAGTGGCTCAACGAACTCAACGAGTCCTGTGTCAGTTATTTCGAACACCCATGTTCTCGTATCGTGTGGGACCACGCGGCAGCCGTCTATTCGTATCGTTCTGAGCACTGACCCCAGAGGCAAACCGTAGAGCTGTGATTCCCATTTGCTCTTAACGAGCACTTTCCCCATGACAACTGTTCCATCCACTATGTGCGCTACTGCCAATCCACCAGCGGCTTCAGCGGTCTCCGCAGCTTGTGAACTTCGTTTTTGAGATATAAGAAGTGCCGTTTGACCAAGTTTCTTAAGTTCGTTGAAAACCACTCTGACCACCTGCCTCGCCATTATTTCTTTATGTTCGTATAATCCAGTTATACTGTCAACCACTGTTATTTTCGTCTCGTATGTCTGGACAGCATACCGAACTGTTTCCACGAAATTATACAAATTCTCCCTTATCGAGGGATTCGCTGCCGCATCGACCACTACCATGTTCTCCTTCACCTCATCGAATGACAATCCCATGACATCAGCTTTTTGCTGCAGCGCCGTGAAAAGGAACTGCGCGGGCGCCTCGACCGTCACGAAACACACTCCATATCCGCGTCCAGCTTGAAAAACGGCAAACTGCTCTGCAAGAACTGATTTTCCAGTATCAGGCTCGCCAGTAACATTTATTACGGCTCTAAATGGTATCCCGCCGAGAGGTTCCTTGGTCCATTCCCCGCCCTTTTTCACAAGTTTATAGAAAAGTTCATCAAGTCCTGTTGAAGTGGGTATGCCGAAAATTTCTGGTGCTTCGTCCTGATAGTCCTCAAGTTTCCTGACAAATTTTTTTGGGTCTATTGATTGTTCCATATTGATTTTTCCTCATGAACAAAATTTTTTGACAAAGCTAAGCAGCAAAATAAAAGCCCGTTCCCAAGAACGGGCTTCGCTCACACTTCCTAAGCCTTCATTCAGTCCATAAGGGTGAAGTTGGCTACTCTTTGGTAGGCATAGTTGAAGTTTATTTTTGCGTATGGTGTTGACGCTACTGCCGTTATCTTAAGCTTAACATAGTGCCATGTGTCGGTGTAGTTCTTCCTTACGACGATTGCATAAACCTGATTAAGACCTATCAGAGCGTTGTCGATATAGCCTGATGTGGGAACATTTCCCACATTGTCATAGGTAGCATCGATAATTTTGAACCCGGTTACATTACCATCAGCCCAGAGAATGTGTGCGCTCGTTAATGTGTTGTCGTTGTCATAATACATGTCAATGTAGCTCTTGTTCTCGCTCATAAGCGAGTAGGATGCTCCCTCACCGGAGGTCCAGTTCCAGCCCCATGCGCTGTTATATCCAACAGGTGCAGCGCGGATGTAAAGTTCCCCTGTCCCCTCGTAAGGTTCAGTTGACGCCTCAATAGCCGCCGATTCCTCATCACCACGATACGCAGTAACTCTGTATGTCCCTACCTCTGTGGGACCGACATGTGTCCAGTGAGTTACATCAGCGTCAACATCAGCTATCTCAGCACCATTGAAGTAAATTATATATCCGTCAATGTCCTCAGTTGGCGAGGGCGACCATGAAAGCTCGAGATCGACTTCATTCGTGGCGCCTTTTAGGACAAGGTTTTGCGGTGGTTCAATGGATTCTTCGGGTGGTGGACAACCATATCCGAATATGAGCACCAAAATGGCTATAACGAGAAGAAGCAGATATTTCTTTCTCATGTGAAACCTCCTTTTTGGGGGAAGAATTTATTTTACTCTTCCGCCCTTTGGTCTTGGTTTGGGCACAGGCTTGGCTGGAGCTTTTGGCTTTCCAGTGGGTTTCGCCGTGGGTTTCTCAGCTTTTGGCGCAGCTTCCGCAGGTTTCTCAGCCACAGAGAATAGCTCAGGATGATTGGTCTTGAGGTCATTTATTGCTTTCTCAAGTTCAGTTACCTTCGCCTCCAAATCGTTGACTTTAACTGTCAGGCTGTCAAGTTTGGCAACGAATTCGTCGATTTTCTGCTGGAAT
>JAGGRZ010000144.1 GCA_021159335.1 bacterium | reverse complement strand
TCAGGCAGTGGCGACCCCGATACTGGAATTGTTATAGAAGATGTGGGCGACATGGGCATTTACATGGACCTGCCATCCTCTGCAAAATCGGGATTAAAGATAAGACAGGGAACAGATATTAGCTGGGCGGGATGGCACGGTGCAATAGAAGTTTCCACCAATTCCTCCCGACACGGAATAATTGTCGAGGCAAAAGCTTTAAGTGCAGATGGAATAATTATTGACACAGCAGGCTGTCACGGAATTCGTGTAGACAACACGGGCAATGACGGAATTCACATAAATAACACAGGTGATGACGGAATCTATATAGGTTCAACTGGTGATGACGGAATTTATTTATATAATCCAGGTGATGATGGAATCTTCATTCAACAGCCGAAAAATGATGGAATAGAAATAGTTTGTGACGACTCTACTAATCGTGGAATTTACATAAGAAATTACTTTACTCACAGTGCGGACACTGGAATAGTCATTAGAAATATCAGGAAATGCGGAATTTACATCGATTCGATATCTGCATTCAGTGGAGATGGTATAATCATAAAAAAACCTGATGATGATGGGATTCGGATAGAACACACTGGTGATGATGGAATTCAAATAGCATACACTGGTGATGACGCTATTTGGATTATCAGCGCAGGCTATTGGGGTATATGGATTGACAGCGCGCGTTACGAAGGAGTACGAATTGAACGCACAGGAGATGATGGTGTTAGCATTTTAAACCCCCATAATGATGGTGTCTATATTTGGAATCCTTCAGACGATGGCGTAGATGTCCGCTCACCCGGAGACAACTGTTTCGAATGCAATGGTTCTGGAGTATCGATGTTCAGGGTTACCGCATCATGCGAGGTATTCGGCCACAGCTTCAACCACTACATCGTCGAGGATGGCGAGGGCTACTCCGCGCCCATACCAGCCGCCACAAAGCGCTGGCTCGAACACATCGGCGAGGCTCAAACATCTGGCGGTATCTGCAAAGTTAACCTTCCAGAGGAGTTCGTTAACAGCACGACGATAAACGCCCAATACCCCATACAGGTTTTCATAACGCCTTACGGTGACATGGGCAACTTCTGGGTCGAGCGAGGCACCAGCTATTTCATCGTACATTCACAGCGAGATGCGAAATTCGCCTACCGGGTCGTGGCTGTCATCAAAGGTTTCGAGCAAAGTTCGATCGAACCCGTGAACCTAAACGAATTAATTGACGAGGAACCAGAGCCGCCCAAAAAATTAGATTAAACTCAAAAGAAACTTCTAAACAATTTGCTGGCGGAACTTTTGGGGTCGTGGTGTCAACAAGCGCTGCGACCTTATAAGAAACTTTTTTACCCTGTGGCAAATGGATAATCAAAAAATCATTTGGCAAAAATAAATTTTCGTAAAATATTAAACTCGTGGTACTCGGGAATTACAAAGACGGGTGGGATAAGGAGCTCGGGCGGTACCCGAATATGCGGCTTCTTTATGTTCCCGTAGACATTGCGTGGAAAGCCGCCTATTATGTGGGAATGAGTTGCCATTATCCTCACTTCTATGCGAAAAGTGGCTATCCAACTTTTTTCCTCTATAATCTTGATAACCCGTGGGTTTTCGACCTTTTCAGGTTCGCTGTGGTCGATTCGGCATTAGATAGCTGCAATGTTCATCGCTACGAGGGCGAGCCGGGAAGCATCGAGGAAGCCGTAAAGTTTATACAGGAAATGATAACGCACGGAAGGCTTGTCTGGATGTCGTGGTATGACCCCATCCTGGTCTACGGGATAGAGATAAACGAAGGCTCTATAAGATTGCATTGGTATCACCCTTACTTCGCTCCTGACGGCATAACATGGGGACCGGACGAACTGCAGAAGTGGTGGGAATGGTCGGATGTTAAAGGTGCACATAAACTCATCGCACCAGCCGACATTAAATCGGACGATTCCGTAACCGAGATTGAAATAGCCGAAAAACTGTGCGAGCTCCTTTTAAAGAATTTCCGCCAGAAAGAGCTTAATCTTGACAGTCTGAAAGCCAAGATGGGACTCGCAGCCTACGACCAATACATAGCTGACCTGAAAAACAAAGATATAAACTTCCTCGAAAAAATAAACGATGAACAGCCGAGATTGCTTTGGTTCGACATCCCTATTTACGCGCAATGGACGCAGAACTTCGCTCTCCATGCCTATCTTTCATTCGTCAGCAAAAGCATTCCTGGCGAGAAAGGCAAACTAATGCTTGAGGCAGCCGAACTTTTTGGCAAAGCGTATGCGAATTGGCTGAAATGGGAAAAAATCGTGGGCAGAGAAAAAGGCGATAAGGTTCTTATGAAAAATGTCGCTAAAATGGATGTTCGCATAAAAGCTGCGGAAGAAGTAACCAAAGCTCGAGATAATGTCGCAAAGGCTCTCGAAGTTATTGACAAAATGCTCAAAATCGGTAAGCCAAAAGCCAGAAAAAAACGAAAAACCAATCCCAAATAACAAAATAATCACATCCCAAGAAGCTCTCTTATTGCCTCCTCGAGGTCAGATATCCTGAAAGGTTTTATGAGAACCTTCTGCACATTAAGTGTCTCAGCAAGATGGTGAACCTTGTTAGTGTTGAAACCAGTAACTATTATTATTGGTATCTCCGAATCGTGTTTTCTTATCCTGCGGATAAAGCTGAACCCGCTTTCGTCGGGCATCCTTATGTCGGTTATAACGAGGTCGAAGTGTCCCCTAAGAAATTTTCTAAGTCCATGGCGAGGAGATGTGGTCGTGAAAACATTAAAACCCATAAAGTCAGCGAGCTCCTTCATTACCCTGCACCAATGAAGCTCGTCATCTATGAAGAGTATATCAGGCTTTTTGTGACTCATTCTCACAAAATCATTGTTATAAAAAGGATTGTCAAATAATTTGTGAATGCATAAAGGGAGGGAAATCATGGTTTACGAAAAAATTGTTAATGTGAAAACCACGCAGCGAACTCAAATAATTAACATCACGAGCCAAATTGATGATGTAGTGGCGGAATCGGGCATAAAAGAAGGGTTATGCTACATCGGAAGCCTTCACACGACGGCGGGCATAATAGTAAACGATAATGAATCAGGTCTTCACACCGACATGCTCACCCTTCTTGAGAAAATCGTTCCATACGACCCATCAAAGTATCTGCACAACCGCATAGGCGAGGACAATGCTGACGCCCACCTGAAACTGATGTTAATAGGAATGTCGGAAACGCTTGCAGTAAGCGGAGGCAAACTCGTTTTGGGAACATGGCAAAGGATATTTTTCGTCGAGCTTGACGGACCACGGCAAAGAAGAGTCGTGGTGAAAATAATCGGGGAATGAGCGAACAAAAAAAATACGCAAAAGTAGCTGTTGACGCACCTGTATACGAACTTTTCACTTACAGCATCCCAAAAGAATACCTCGAAACGCTGGGGGTAGGATGGCGTGTAAAGGTTCCTTTCGGGAGAAGGCTTGCCACTGGTTTCGTGGTCAACCTGCTCGAGCAACCAGACATCCCGGAAGAAAAAATAAAGCCCATAGCCGACATCCCCGACGACGAACCAATAATAACACCCCAGCTTTACCAGCTTTGCAAATTCGTTGCTAACTACTATGTAGCTCCACTCGGCGAAACAATAGCAAGTGTCCTACCCGGTGGTATAGCAATGACCACCGAACAAACTATAAGCCTAATTTCGGAACCAGACCCCGAGTTACTCAACAAAACCCAGCGCAGAATAATAAACCTGCTAAAAGAGGGAAGCATAAAACTTGCCGACCTCGCGCAGAAAGTCGGCAGAAGAGGGCTGATATATAATCTCAGGAAACTCGAACGCATTGGAGCCATAGCAAGAAGATACATCTACAGGCAGAAAGCACCACCGAGATTTGTAACGATAGTCGGGCTGGCAAAAGATGTCGACGACGAACTAATAAAGCAAATCGAGGCGAGAGCACCAAAACAAGCTGCACTACTCCGTTATATAGCGACAAACGGCCAGCAACAAATAGAAAAACTGCGAAAACTTTTCGGATACTCTGTGGTAAAAGCATTAATTGATAAGGGTTTCATCACTGTCTCGAAAAGAGAAATATTCAGACGCTCGGATGGATGGCTTCAGCCAAGAACGGGCATAGAAAAACTAACAAAATCCCAGGAAAGAGCCATAACGGAAATAACACGAGCTCTGAGTGAAGGCGACCACAAGCCAATTCTTATCCACGGCGTTACTGCAAGCGGGAAGACACTCGTTTATCTTGAGGCTGCGAAAAAAGTTCGCGCTATGGGACGTGGTGTTCTCGTTCTCGTGCCCGAGGTTGCACTGACCCCCCAGATGTGGGGAGCGATGAGGGAATACTTCGGCGAGGATGTGGCGGTTTTGCACAGCTATCTTTCACCTGGCGAGCGCTCTGATGCATGGCGGCGGATAAGACGCGGGGACATAATGATAGCGTTGGGTGCAAGGTCGGCTATTTTCGCGCCAGTAAAAAACCTTGGGCTTATAATAGTTGATGAAGAGCAAGACCAGTCCTACAAAAACGGAAGGCCACCTTATTATAACGCTCGCGACCTCGCAATAGTTCGCGGAAAAATAGAAAATGCACTCGTTATTCTCGGCTCTGCTACACCGAGCATGGAAAGCTACTACAACGCCATAACGGGAAAATATAAACTCATCGAGATGCCCGAAAGAGTGCCCGGCAGTGAACTTCCAAAAGTTATTGTTGTCGACATGCGCAGGAGGAAACGTGACGAATGGCTTTTCTCAAATGTGGCGGTAGAATCGATAAAAGACCATGTGGCTCGAGGTGAGCAGGTTATACTTATGCTAAACCGCCGAGGCTACGCCAACAATTTGCGTTGCGTCGAGTGCGGCTACATACCACGGTGCCCCAATTGTGACCTCACGCTAACATATCATCGTGCGGGGGACCTGTTAAAATGCCACTGGTGCGACTATACTACTCCTGCTCCCGACAGGTGTCCCGAGTGTGGCTCCGAAAACTTTAAATATAGGGGAAAAGGAACTCAGCGCATCGAGCTAACATTATACGATTTCGTCGAG
The DNA here is from genome assembly GCA_021159335.1 of bacterium. Lineage (NCBI taxonomy): Bacteria > bacterium. Next base: position 1,073 of record JAGGRZ010000144.1, on the reverse strand, counting down.
CCCGAAAGAGTATTCAGAGTCGACTCAGATGCTATATCAAGAAAAGGCGCATTAAACAAAATTTTACGCGACTTTTCGGAGAAAAATGGTGCCATACTGGTTGGAACTCAAATGGTTGCAAAAGGGCACGACTTCGCTGACGTCACATTGGTGGTTGTTCTCGATGCGGATGTGGGGCTCGCAATACCAGACTTCAGAGCATCCGAACGGGTGTTTCAACTTTTAACGCAAGTAGCCGGTCGTGCAGGGAGAGCGGAAAAGCCCGGTATCGTCATAATCCAGACAAGACACCCCGACTCTCCGACTGTCAAATTCGCCGTGGAACACGATTACAAGAAATTCTTCGCCAAAACACTGCCGCATAGGCAGATGCTCCTTTACCCGCCTTTTTCTCGCCTAATAAGAATCATAACAACAAGCAAGGATCACGAACTCGCCGAGCAAGCTATACGAAAAATTCACCGCTGGATTGTAACGAGCTCAGTCCCCGGGACAATTCCGCTGGCTCCTACCAAACCGCCAATACCAAAGCTTCGCGGTGAGTATAGATGGCATCTTCTCGTCAAAACAACCCAGATAAAAAAATTGCTTCCTCTTCTTAGAGCTGTAGCAAAAGCCGAATTCAAGAATGTAAAAGTGCGAATCGATGTGGACCCCTACGATATGATGTAGTCGTTTACGCCGAAAAATGCTTAATTAACTTACATCTGTAAAATTCGGTATAATACTTTGCGAATATTCTAAGCATGTAAGATTTTATGCGAGCGAGGCGAACAGCATATTCACTTGTTGTCCGAATGCGATAGCACAGAAGCGTGCGACAAGCACATCTTACAGATATTTAGAGAACTCATTAATATCTACTTTTGCAAGCTTCAAAATTCCTTTTAATGTTCCTATCTTTAATTCCTTATGCATTGGTACTACAGTGCCAACCTTACCTTCCGGTGTGATTTTTGACAGTCTAACGTGACTTCCCCTTCTTCCGGTTATTTGAAAGCTAAATCTATTACACAATATTTTGACAACTTCTTCTCCAGAAACATTTCTAAGCTTTGGCAACTTTCTTGGCC
>JAGGRZ010000143.1 GCA_021159335.1 bacterium | reverse complement strand
CTTTAATACATTGAATGAAACATTCTTTATAAGTTTTTCTCCAGAGATTATTTTTAGGCATATCTGAACTAAAAATAAAATTTAAACAAAATAAATTGAAAATTATAATGAAACATTTTTTATTTATTTTTTTGTTCATAAATCATTTTCCTTTTCTTTTGTCTTTTATTTAATTTGATTGGCCTAAATAAATGCTTCATTTGATTCCAAATTTCATCAAATTTTTCCTTTTTATTTTTTTCCTTTTTCTTAATTACATACTTAATCTTACCAAATTTAATTTCCCTAATTCCCTTATTACTTATTCTAATTCTAGGACTAGTCTTCATGTATTTTATATTAACATTTAATTTTTATTTGTCAATACGACGAATTCTTCTGCTAAATATAATGACATTAATTTTATATTTTTATTGATTAACTTTTGTTTAGCAATGCCTTTTGATCTATCTATTATAACAATAACTTTATCAACTTTGTACCCATATCTCTCTAGTATATCTATTGCATTCAAAATAGAATTTCCAGTTGTAATGACATCATCAATAAGATAAATTTTTGATTTTTTTATTAAGTAACCTTCTATTTGATTCTGTAAACCATGGTTTTTAGGATTTGGTCTTATATAAAAACCATATATAGAATAATCTAAATCCCAACTTTTTGTCACAATAGCAGATACTAACGGAATAGCACCTAAAGCTAAACCGCCAATACAGTGACAATTTTCTTCTATTAAGATATTTAATACTTGATCGGCTATTAAATTAATGTATTGGGGATGAAGAGAAATTCTTTTGATATTAAAATAGTAGTTAGTTATCCTTCCAGAAGAAAGTTTGGTTTTCTTAAAGATTAATGCATTATTTTCAATGGCTCGTTTTAAAGCAAATTTTCTAAATTTTTCCATTTTAGATGAAAATTTATCTCTTAACTTTAAAATTCTATCTAACTAATCCTTTCCAAATAGTTTCTTCAAAAAATCCCTTTCTTACAACTAAAACATCAGGTAAACTGCGTTTTGAATATTCAAAAATTTCTCTAGATTCTTCGATGTTTTTGCCTGTTAGCAAAAAAGGTTTAGTTTTATAAATGATATATTTTTTTAGTTTATCTATTGGCATATTACTTTTTAAATGTGACATGCTTACCTCCATTTTAAAATGGAAATTTATCTACTAATTTTAAGACTCTATTTAACCAACCTCTTCCAAAATATTTAAACTTCTTTAGTTTTGTATAAAATTCTATTCTTTCTATTAAGTATTCACAACAAAAATGACACTTCATAGTATCTAATAAAATATTAGCAGTTGGAATAGTTTCTTTTTCTCCAATGATTCCATCAACTTTAATTTTTGTAAAGTTTAAGTCACCATAACTTATTGGCATAAAATCATTAATAACTCTTTGCAGTGTATAAATAGCCCTCCTTCTTCCTGCATTTACTGCAAAATCCATAACATAATAATTGATTGGATAATGCAATTTGCCAATATTTGATTTTAACCAATAATTTTGATAGTAGAAATTATAGGCAATTTCCTTACAAATTTCTTTATTGAAATTCACTTTTTCAAGTTCTTTGAAAACTTCGGGATGCCATCTTTCCGTAATACCATAAAAACCTATTCCTACATCGTGTACATGGTGTGAATAAAAACCTTCTGCTTTTATAATGAAATCAAAAATTTTATCAAAATTATTCATAATCTTCCTCCCAATATTCATCAATTTGTTTTCTTATTTCTATTTTTTCTTTTTTTCTGTTATATTTAGTTTTATTTTTATGAATCATTGTGCCTTTATATGGCTTTTCTTCTAAAATTCTACTTCTTCTTAAAATTCTAACTAAATGTTCTCTTCTATTAGTTCTATGTTTTTCTTTCATATTCTTATCTCCATACAATTTTTATTTTATCAGGTTCAGATGTAATGTCAATTGGATTGCCGCCGCATCTTAAATAACGTGCTTGACAATTAGGGCAAATTATTACCCTTTCGCCCGTCAATTTATCAAATTGAAATTTACATTCAATTATATTATTACAAATTTTACATTTCATTACTTGTTGCATCTTATTTACCCTTTATTTTGAGATTTATTTCCTTTAACAATTCCAATAAATTTGGATCTAATTCACTTTTTGGTTTGGAATATCTTTCCATACACTCCTTGCATTCACCATTACTGCAAAGACAGTGGAAAAGGCCATCTACAAAGAATCTTCGGTATTCACAATTTTGAAATCTATAACTGAAGAAATATAAACAAATTCTATCTTCTTTCTTCATTTTTATCCCTCATATTTGATAAGTATAAAATCAAACCATTCTTTTCCATACGAGAAGATTTTGCCTTTAAAAGCAGCTTTTGATATTGGTTCTAAAATGTCATAAAAAGGTAAATGTTTATAAATAAACATTATTTTATTTTCTTTTTCTTCTATGGTAAATTCCGTCAATGGTATTGGAATTCCTGAAGGGAAATAATTTTTACCTTCATTATCCTTTACTTTTTTTGTTAAAATATGTTTACCATTAAGAAAAACAAAATAGATGCCGTTTCCTATTTTCATTTTTCTTTTTTCTTATTTTCTATTTCAATCAAGCCTAATATCGCATAACCTGCGATGTCCAATAATGTATCTTCCATACTTTCACGATGTTTATATGCAGTTTTTAGCCTGTTCAACTTATCTGTTAAACGAATAAGAAGCGCTATTGGCCCATATTCTTCAATAGTTTGCTGAAATGAATTTCCATAACGTTCGTTTTTTATTAAGATTGTATCTCTAATCCTATTTAAAATTTTGTCCAAGATTTCCTTCATATTTACACCTCATTTCTTACTAGTGAATCTGGATTCAAATGTAAAGCTTCAAAAACATTATAAATCTTATTGACAACAGTGACTTTATCACTTCCTGCAAATAATAAACCAACTAAATATAAATTTCCTTCGATAGTCTTACCAACACCAGAGCCAGAATCACCAGGTGCACTAAATTTATCTGGTATATGTTCAATTAATAATTGATCTTCAAAATAAGCAAATTCAGTCATTTCTTTATTCATAGCAACACGACATTCATAATTTGTAGCTCGTACAGTGCCAAGTGTTACGCCAGTAGTACGTCCAGTTTTAATTACTATATCGCCAACTTCCACATCAGCTAACCCTTCATAACAATCTGTATCTATTTCTAATGGTTTAGGAATAGCTATATCTGGATCATCTAAAAGACATAAAGCACAATCCACTTTATTCTTAGGTATATCTTTGGAAAAATCTACTGGTTTATATTGGAAGCGGAATTTACTGCCTACTAATTTGGCAAGAAAGTTTAAAATAGAAACAATAGCGTTTGAATAAGGGCAAGATATGGTTTTAATGGGTACATATTCATATAAAGTACCTATACGATTTTCAGGCATTTTAGTATTATTCGTATCATAAGTTCCAGGCTGTACAATGAGAGAACCAATTTCACATTTGTTTACACAAGCGAATACGTGATTATTAGATACCATCATTATTTCATCGTCTTTCTTAACTAAAAAACCTGAAGTTCCAGCGGTTATACAATTATGTAATATCATATTTCTTGTTACATAAGTATTATCTTCTTCTACTTCAAGATTATAGACAAAAAATTTACTTGGTCTATTCTTACTTCTTCTCTCAGGAATATTTAAGATTTGTTTTTCTGCTATAGGAATTGCAACAAATCCATCTAATATATTTGGAACATAATGAATCTTTTTAATGTTATGTTTTGGTTCTTTCCTTTTAATTATCCACATAATATCATCAACATAAGCTGAAATCTCATTTGGATATTTGTCATAATTTGGAATCCAAGAAGGACATCTTAAATTTTCAACCTCAACTGCAAAAACTTTATTATCCTTTATCGCAATAATATCTGGAATTGCTTTTCCTATAGGAATGACACGAAATCCTTGTTTCTCTAATTCTCTTGCAGCAGGTAGAATATCTTCGTAATAATGCTTATTACTTCCCACCAAACGATTTGAATGTTTTATTGATATATCAGTTCTAACCTTAGGTTTAGTCAAAGTTGCATAATGTTTATTGCAATATTCATAAAAATAAGGAATTGGTTCACCACAATATTTACATTTTGAAGCTTGGACAAAAACATAATCTCCTATCTCTAAATCTTTAGCTTCAATCCAATTGGGTTTGTTCATTTTCTTGTCGTAAATTAATACAGGATGATTAGGAGTTATAGTTATCCACCCACATTGCTTTCCTCTAGGATCAGCAACTCTGAATTTAAGAATTTGTCCTACATATCGCCTTTTGAAGACTTTAACTACTTTTTTAAATCGATTTTTATGAGTTAGCACTTTTTCTCCTATCTTTATATCCATTATTTTTTTGAGTCCATTTTCAGTTATTACACGTGTTTCACCACGAACACATATGTTACCCACAGATACTCCTAAAGGTACTGGTCTAAATTTTTTAGTCCTATCAACGTGATGCCAACCTTTAATTTCTTTTATATCTTCTTTTTTATCTTCATTTTTTTCAGGCCAAGGAATATCGTGACCCAGTAATTTAATCTCACCAACTTCAACTACATCTGTTGGTATGTCATCTATCATCCGTGGAATCATATCCTTAGCCGAAAGTTTATCTGGTGACAACTTCTTCGTAACTGTCACAACAATACCTTCGCCAGTTTCTTTTCCATTTCTAACCAATTTTCCAAAACCAAAACCATTTACGTTTGGTTTTTTAAATAAGACTTTTCTTATTTCGTTCATTGTTGTACCTCCACCTTAAAATTTTGTACTGCTTCGGGTTTAGGTAGTGGAATATGTACTGTACACTGGACTATATCACTTTCAGTACCTTCCCTATTCACAGCAGTCATTCCGAAAATATAATCTTTACCCAAAGCAGGTATTTCATACTCAAATAATTCTTCAAAATGTTTTGTTTCTTGATCTTCTTGAGTACAATACGAATCCATTTGTTTGATTAATATCCATTGATCCCCATCTTTTATATATAACTTGAAATGAATTTCTAATTCAGCAGGACAGTTATAATTCCAATTAGCTTTAAATGTTCTAGTAACAGAAGCAATAACAGTAGAAAATGATTTTTGGGTTTGAGCAGCAAAAAGAATATTTGCAAGAAAAATTAATAATAAAATTGAAGTAATAATGTATTTTTTCATTTTTATACCTCCATCTTTGAAATATATTTAATTAAATCTATTATGCGCATTGAATATGCCCATTCATTATCATACCATCCTAAAACTTTTATTAAATTATTTCCAATGACATCTGTAAATCCTGCATCAATAACACAAGAATTTGGATTCCCTTTGAAATCACAAGATACTAAGGGAATTTCACAATAACCTAAAATTCCTTTTAAATATGTTTCATTTGCTTCTTTAAAAACATCATTAACTTCATTTATATTAGTTGATTTTTCCACTTCTACAACTAAATCAACTAAAGAAACAGTAGATGTTGGAACTCTAATTGCGATTCCATTTAATTTTCCTTCTAGATGTGGAAATATTTTTCCTATGGCTTTAGCTGCACCTGTTGTTGTAGGAATCATTGATATTGCAGCTGCTCTTGCCCTTCTCAAATCTCTGTGTGACAAATCTAATATTCTTTGATCATTTGTGTAGGAATGAACAGTAGTCATTAATCCCTTTTTTATTTTAAAACATTCATCTAACACTTTAACCATCGGTGCTAAACAATTTGTTGTGCAAGATGCATTAGAGATTATTCTGTGATACGGTCTATAGTCTTGATGATTTACGCCCATAACAATCATTACATCGGCATTAGGCGATGGTGCTGAGATAATGACTTTCTTTACATTATGAAGACCTGCTAATTCCGCTTTTGTAAATACACCTGTTGATTCTATTACAATATCTGTTTTGCATTCTTTCCAAGGTATAAGACCTGGATTTTTCTCACTAAAAATTCTAATTTCCTTTCCATTCACAATAAGCATTTTTTCTTTTGTTTTTATATCAACGTCAAATTCACCATAGTTGGAATCATATTTTAGGAGATGTGCAAAAGTTTCAACAGGTGTTGGTAAATCATTTATTGCTACAAAATCAATGTTTCTTTTAAATCCTGCTCTAAAAATTAATCGCCCAATTCTTCCAAATCCATTAATACCTACTCTCATTCATCCCTCCCCAAAATTTCCATTTCTCTATCTCTTTTTAAAATAACTATTTCAGGATCATGTTTTTCTATACAATCATTTATTTGATATAAAGTTGCTCTAATATCTGAAGTAATTGGTCCACATTCTATCAATCTACTATTGGGGTATTGTGAAAGAATAGAATCTCTTTCTTTTTCATCAAACTTACCTATTAAAACTACATTTTTAATTTTAATTATGTTATTCATTTTAACCTCCTTAAATATCTTCTTCTTCATTTATTGGCCTTTCATAAAAATCTAGCCCACTATTGAAATAAGTTAATTTTTTATTCCAAGGACTTTGCAAAATAAAATCATTTATCCATCCAACTTGTTTTTTAAGTTGTGGCTTTACAATTTCTTCATCTAAAATTTTTTGATATAAATTGTTCATCTTAACCTCCTCTTTTTTTTAAAATATAATCATTCTATTTTGCAAAGTCAAGTGTTAAGTTTTTTATTGATTGTCCACTTGATATATGTTTAGAAATTATGCCACTATCAACTATTTTAGCACCAAGTGATTGTATTATCCAAACAAAAATATCAGGCGTAACTTTCCATGGAACTATATGATCAAGCTTGAATACTTCTATTAGTGGATAAATGCATCCTTCTGAACAAAAATATTGATTCTTTTTTTCTTTTTTCCACTTTAAAAATAATCCAAATCCAGCCCAATAGTCAAATTTAGCTTTTTTCCTTACTAAACCAACAAAAAAGTTGTTTATCAAAACATATTGTGCCATATTTACATCCAATGCCCAAATTTCATATTCATCGCCTTTTTTGTAACCATCAAAAATCTTCCTAACTTTCCATCTGCAATTTAATAATTCCTTATAGCTGTCAGGCCAAACTTCAATTGTATGTTCATCATCAAAGATGAATGCTATGTGGGAATATTCACCTTGCGTTTCCCATCTAATAACTTTAGCTAACCAATCAGTTCCTTTGTAAGCTAAATATTTTATTTGTTTGGACATTTGGTAATTCTCCATATTAATGGTTTTTTACCTGTCCATCTAAAACATCTATTTTTGTATTTATAAATAACACCAGCTTTACCTTGCTTTGGAAGTTTTTTAACTGTTATAACTTGTGCCATTTCAGTTCACCTCTTTGAAAAAGTTATTACCTAATACCTTTTTCTTTGATTTTATTTTAACTAATGGGTCAATTCCAGCTTCTACATATACAAAATCTTCTGTCTTTTTTGGACTTTTTAGTAAACATTCAAATTCTATTTGATTGTTTAGTGGAATTACTAATTCGCCTAAGCTTCCCCATCTTATAATTGCAAGTCTATCACCTTGATTGACAAATTCGCCATCTTCATCTATTAAAAAGACGTTTGCATTTACTTCTTGATCAGCAATTAAAATTACATAGTATTTAAAACCTAACGGATGTATTACTTCAACAATATCCCTCTGATTGTAATATAGAAATTCTAGACTTCTTCTAAACCTTTTGGGATGTACTATTTGTTTTAATATGTCATTTTCCATGTCACGCATAGATAAATTGTTTGTTATTATTGGATCAACGCTTCTTACTTTTACAAACCCATTTGTTGGAATCCTACTCATATGCACACTAAAAAATGTTAAAAATATGCCAATTACTATACTTGGCGAATTATAATTTTCATCTTCTAATACCTTTTTTAAATTATAAACTTTTCCTTTGATATCAACTATTTCATCATTTGGATTTATTTTTTCATGGACATACAAGACCACTCCATCTACTGGACTATACATAATTTCAGGATCGTAATAAATGGTGCGCATTGGATCACGTAAAAAAACTTGTTCTAACATTCTATGAATGCTGATTTTTCTTAATTTTTTCGTTTCTTCAGAATTTAACCATTCAGTTAATAATTTCATTTTTCTATCCCTTTTTTATTAAGTCTGGCGGCAAAAGGATTAAGTTTGGATAATTTAAAGGAGTTATAAAGCAACTTAAAAGAGCACCCATCTTCATTGCTTCACTCAAATCTAGATACATTACCTCAATTCCAAGTTCATTGCAGATTTTTTCTAAAGTTTCATTTTTTTTCACTTCTAAATCATAATATTTATCTTTTTTAGACATTCTATGGAGATTAGATGCATTTATTACCAATGAAGTTCCTAGTTTTAAACTATTACATATTCCCATATATGCACAATCTTTATCTACTGGATAGATATTTACATATTTCTCTAATTCACGAATAGGTTTTCTTTTAACTACTTTAGTACAAACCATAGCGTTTTCATTATCTAGCATAAAAAATGTGCAATCGCCGTGATATAAATATTCATCTGTAACTTCACTTTTAATAATATAAATATCATCAAATTGTTTCATTAACCAATCATGAGTTTCAGATTGTGTTCTTATTCCGTAATTCCCCCAATAAATGGCTTTATCATTGTCTATTGTTACAAGCTTGATCTCTGGATAACCCTCTAAGTATGTTTCAGGTTGAATAGTTTCATAACCAAATGATTGGAGAAATTCTTTAGCAACTTCAGATTCACCTTCCCTACCTTCAGCCTTAAATTTACTAATTACTATTATGTAATCTTGCTTAGATGGAAGATATAATGAAACAAATGAATTTACAAATGTAATATCTTGCAAGTTAGGCTTACTTGGCATTAAAAGAATCATAGAATCTGCCGATACAACTTGATATAAATCCATCCATTGTGACATAAATTTTTCTTTATCAATCTTTCTTTCTTCCTTAGGTAATTCTTTCATCCAAATATTATTAGCAATATTAAAATCCACATGGAAAGGTGGGGCCATAACAAAAACTTCAATATTTAAATCTGAAGGTTTAGGACTAAATGGTTCTTCTTCTTTTATGGTTTTTACATAAAATCCCTTTCTACAATATGGACATGTTATAAACTGCATTTTAATGCCTCCAGATCAATTAAAGATTTTTCATTAACTATAAATTCTGGAATCATATATTGACATTTAGAACATATCAAATAATTTTGATAATAAAGTTTATATTTTCTTCCTGTCCATTGTGCTACTAAAAGCATTTTAATTTCCATTTTTGATTTGCAATGGGGACAATAATAATCGTTCGTCCCAAATTCGTCAATTAGTTGATCCATATCCACCCTCTCTATTAGTCTGAATATAATTTTTCATTATTTGTTTGAAATTATTATAAATTTCTTCATCTACAATAGTTTCTATTTCTTCCCTACCATAATTATCAAAAAATAGCAATTGCGCAATTCTTTCTTGTGAATTAATTGGCACTAAGCCCCTAATTGCATAACAGCTGAAGTTGACAGTATCAAAGTAATCATTATCAATAACACCACTATCGACAAAAATCAATCCAAAACGATATACAGTAGAACTTCTAGGTCTAATAATAGCTTTAATAGGTGGTGGAACATATAATTTAAATCCTAAAGAAAACTTATAAATGCAATCTTTTGTTGTATAAAGAACACCATTTTTAGTAAAAATTTTTTGAATTCCGTATTCACTAGATTCTTCTATCCCTTCGCTCAAATTAATTCTACAATCATAACCAATTGCCAATGTAGTTTTCTTTTCAGGCAAAAAAATTGATTCTTTAGCCACAAATATAATTTTATTTTGTCTAATTAACTTTTCCATAAAAAACCCCTTATTGAATTTCTACTGGCATTAAATCATTTAATAATTCACTTAAATGATTTATTGTTTTCTCGGCAAATTCTTGGAAATCAACATTACGTTCTACACCTTTGTAAAGAATAGCTAATGCTGTTAAGACATCAAAATAAGTAACCGCTATATCATGTGGAAAATTTTCAAAATGAAATGTACCTAATTCAGGATTACTAACAAACACTGAAATGTGGCTACCTTCTCGATATTGTTCCTTTACAATATCCAAAAATTCATCTAAAGTCATTTCCTCTTCTTTAACCAACCCTTTTAATTTTTCTTCCATAATTTTCCTCCTTTTAACCCTTTAAAACAATGATAATCACTTTTTTATAAATTGTCAAGTACCATATTTTTCTGGAAATTGTAATCCCATTGGATCATGAAGAAAACAAAAACTTTCTCTTAATCCCAAAACTGTCCTAGAATAAATTGTTGAATGATAACCAAAATGAGATACTATATTGGGAATCGTTACATAATAAGTCATTTTATTTTCCATTAACCATTTTCTAATTAATAAATCTTGAGCGTCTTTAGGCGATACAGGTGATGTTTTCTTTTGAAATTCATATAATTGTTCAATTTGCCACAATCTCAACCAAAAACACGTAGAAGAACCATAATATGAATTTGGAAATGTCATCAAATGTAATTTGAAATTAGAACTAATAAAACTTTTAATCGTATCCTTTCTGTGGCTAAAACCTGAAATAATGCTATTCGAATCCTTTCTTAAATTTTCAAAATAAAAGACAACATCAATGAAATTGTAGCAAATTATAACATCATTTTCTAAAACTAAAAATAAATCATTTTTATTATAATTTTCTAATGCATATTCGAATGCATGTGCTAAATTTTCTCTTTTAGTGAAATTACCTTTGTAATGAAAATCAGCTTTCTTTGGCGACTCGTCTCCACCAAAAACATTTAACACGTATCTATCCTTTTTATTGGGAAGTCGTTGATCCAATATTGCAAAGCAAATATTTCTAGTTTCCTTTCTAATTTCAAAATTATCTGATGTTAAATTAATTATTAATCTCATCCTTTAACCAATCTTTTAATTTATATTTGCATTTATAAAATTTATTCATTTCTTCCAAGTTCAAACTTACATTTTTATTACCAACTAATCCAGTTGTATAATTAACATCTGTACTAAATAACTTTGCTAAATCATTTATACTAATTGTATCGTCAGATCCAATATCAATCTTAGTGCAGCATGGAACTTTAGAATTTAATGCTAAGTATATTATTTCACAAACATCCAGCACATGTATAAAATTCCTTTTTTGATTTCCATCGCCATAAATGGTTAATTTTTCATTATTTTTATACTGCTTTAAGAATTTGCTAATTACAGTATTCTTTTTCTTTAAAAAATCAATTCCACCATAGACATTAGTTAATCTAAATATATATGATTTTAAGCCAAATTTGCATTTATCGATTATATAATCTTCTACACAAGCTTTTGTATATCCATAGTAAGAAGTTCCTTTTGCTGCTTGTGAAGAAGTAAAGATAAATGGGATTCTTTTTTCCAAACAAAAGTCAATTAGCTTATAACTTGCTAAAACATTAGTTTCATATGCTTCTAATGCATTTATAATACAATTTTTCAAACCACTTATAGCAGCTGAATGAATTATCGCATTTATATTTTCAAATTTATATTTTTCAAATTGTCTTATATCGCAATTGGGCAAATCACATTCTATAAATTGAACATTCCTGTTTTTTAGAAAATGTTTCAAATTAGCCCCAATATAACCTTTAGAGCCTGTAATCAAAACCTTCATTTCTCATAAATTCTTCAATATTTTTTTCAACTATTTTCCATGGAACATATAAATGTTTATGTCTAAAACGAGTGTTCCAATTATTTATATATGTTATTGAGAATATTTCGTTTGAACTATAAATTTCAAATCCTAGTATTTGTATTATTTTCATTAGAACAAAATCTGGCCAAGGCCCAGGTTCCCAAAATTTTGCAGCCTTGACAATTGCTTTCTTTCTAAAAACGTTTGCAGAACCACTACCTAGATGAAAACATTCTTTATATGGATATTTACTAGTATTCTTCAATCTCTCATCATATATCAGAGTGCATCCAATTATAGATGCGACTTTTTCATTTGAATTTATCCTTTGAATAATTGGTTTGATATTAAACCTAATTTCATCATCCAAATCCAATGTCCTAACCCAGTCATATTTTGCATATAAAACGGAATTTATTACTAAATCTTTAGTATGATGCCAATATCTCAATATTTGCTCAGGCTTGAGATGTTTATGAATGTTACATTTTATATCTTTCAATTTTATTGGTTTCTGTTTAATAATTGTAAATGGCCAATTCACATCAGCGTTCCTATAATGTTTACTTTCCTCAAAAACATTCCAGCTACAATCTTCTAATAATAAAATTTCGTCAGCAGGTTGATATTTTATTATACTTCTTATGGCACGATGGAAAAATTGTTTACTTAATTCAGGATTATTGTAATCACACATTATTAATGTTTGTGTTAATTTTATATCCATTTTAGATTTTCCAAATCATTATTGTTTTCTACAAATTTAATATTAGGATAATTTTTTAGGTAAGTATTATAAAAACTTTTTACTTTATGCGTAAGTCCATTAAAAGATATGACATTGATTCCTAATATAGCGGGTATTAAACTACCATGCATTCTATTAGAAATAACTAGTTTGGCTTCACACAATCGATTGTATGCAAATTCTTTAGCATATTCTATTGCATCTTTTGATGACAAATTATTCAAAATTTTCTTATCCTTATCATTCCATAACCATCTAATTTTAATATATTTCCTTAACATTGAAGAAATTTTAATCAATAACGGAGTTTCTTCAGTATTTGGATAAATAATCAATATATTATTTTTGGGTATTATATTTTCAAATTCATTATATAATAAAATACTAGGACATGGTACTAACTTTGTTGGAATTCTAATACGCAAATTTTTTTCAAAGTATTCCTTACTTGTTTTTTCCCTAAAACAAACATATTCTATTTTTGGTAATTCAAAAAATAATGCACAATGTTTATCGAAATCTCTTACAAAGCTCGTTGGCGCAAAAATTATCTTTCTATTTTTAGCTTGGAAAAACCATTTGAAAACATCTCGCATTCCTAAAGAAGCTGAACTATATTCACCACCTCGAATTAATATTGGCAAATCATAATTGGGCAAGTCTCGGCCATATTTGCAAATTACATATTCGATATTAAGAATTCTAAACAATTTTATTAGACCAGCTGCAATTAAATAATCACCAACATTGCTCAATTCTGGAACAGGAAACCCAGCAAAGATCAATTTTTTCGGTAAATCTTTCAAATTGGTTATTATTTGATTACATAATATTTCATTTAGTTTTTTTACTTTATCGTTCATTTAGCCTTTCCTTGATATAATCTAATCTTCGTTTAATTTTATATCCAACATTAGCAACGTCAAATTTCATACCTTGTTTGATATAATCTTCTCTATTTTTAATTGATAAAGCCTGCTCAATACATTCAATCGGATTAGAACAAATGAATCCTAATGAACCCAATTGTTCCTTTACACATCCAACATTTCTAGTTACTATAATGCATCCTGCATTAAGTGCTTCGTATATTACCAAGGGACAGCTTTCTCTATAAGAAGCCAAGACAAAAACTTTACTTCTTTTCATATATCTGGCAACTTCCACTCTAGGTAAATTATAAACAAATTTGATATTAAGGTTCTTGAGAAATTCCAAGTCTTGTTGATTCGTAACTGTTGTTATCATTAAACTATTTGGATATTTTTTATGAATTTCTACAAAATCAAACCCGCCTTTATCCCTAAATTCATTTGTCCTTATGACAGTTAAAACATCAATGTCTCTTTCAGTATTTAGATCTAAAGGCCTAAACATAGAATAATCATGTGGCGGAAATATCGTTAATGAATCAACTTGAAGTCTCTTTCGTGTTGTGTTGCAATTTGCCCAATATTCAATTACGTTATTTGAAATACGAAATCCAGATACGATACACCAAGCAATCGTGGGAATTCTGAATTTATGTGCATAAAAAGCTCTAGTAAATATTAAATCATAATTTTTCTCGTTTATTTCAAATTTAAAATCATCTTCATCCAAAAATTTCAAATTGTAGAATTTCAATAGATTCGGTATATTTTCTATCTGACTATTGGATACAGAATCATAATGAACATGAACATCATAACCTAATGATCTAAAAAAATCTGCAAAAGACAATAATTCATAAATAGAGCCGCCAATTCTAAAAATTCTTGGTAAATAAACTAAAATCTTCATTTCCAACTGATTTTTGGTATTAAAATTTCTTTTTTAATTCTATGTTTAAATTTTATCATAATCCTGAATAAATGTCTAATTTCTTTTTCCAATGTAGTTGAAGGTCTATAACCCAATTTTTTTAATTCCTTATGGATCGGATTATACCAATAATTATCTTCCAATTCAATTCTTGGGTTTTTAATATTTAATTTTTTTGCATTAATTCCAAATTCATTAGCAATTTGAACAACTTTGTTTGCTATATGTGTAATAGTATATACATTTTCAAATTGATTGACAACACGATAATTATTTTGTTTTGGAGGATTTTCCAAAAGTAAAGTAAAGCACTGTACGGCATCACATAATGGTATAAATCCTCTTTTTTGATGCCCCTTACCATATAAAGTGAGTGGTATCTCCGAAACAGCTTGGGCTACAAATCGGTGAACTACCGTGCCGAAGGATTCATCAACGTCAAGACGTGTTAACAAACTATCGTCATTCATTTCCTCAGAATGAATCCCATATATAATTCCCTGATGTACATCTGTAATTTTTAAATTCCAAATTTTAGATGCAAATTCAAGATTTATTGCATCGCAGCTTTTGCTAGTGTGATAGAAACTTCCGCCTAATTTTGGATATGGGATAATTAATTTTTTGCCATCCATTTCTATTTCAAAATTACCTTCTGGTATAAAAGGTAAATCATAAGAATAGACGCCCATAGTACCAGCATGTAAAATATGTGTTTTTGGACAATGTTTTTTAACGTTCCAAAGAACTGACAATGTTCCTAATATGTTATTCTTATATGTTTCAAGGCATGATTTAACATCTTTCATGGAATAAGCAGCAGACGGTTGTTCTGCAAAATGTACTATACAATCTGGTTTTTCTCTAGAAAATATATCACCTAATAATAAAGGATTAATTATGTTTACATGATAAAAATTTAATTTATAACCAAAACGTTTGAAGAAAACTTTAATTCTTTCTTCCATCGGGAGAATTGGAGTTATAGATTGGCTCTGCATATTTCTTACCCATTTTCGCCTATTGAAATTATCAACGCCTGCAATTCTATGGCCCTTATTTGCTAAATGTAATGCTAATGTCCAGCCAACAAACCCATCGATTCCTAAGATTAGAACTTTCACTTATTTCTCACCTTATTAATAATAATTTCCAAATGTTTTAATATTTGATAATAATGGTATTTAAGTTCTAAATCTTCAATTTCATTTTCATCAATATTATAGACCAAATTTTGATAAGTTTCTAATGCCATTAATCCTAATGAATCTTTAAATACTTTTTTTCTCATTCGCATATATTTCCTCCTTAATTTTTAAAATTGCTTCTTTTGGATTTTTCGATCTAGTAATATAACTCCCAAAAATCAATATTTCAGGATTAAATTGGATTAAATATTTAATATCTTCTGGTTTTAGACCACCAGCTATTGCAATTGGAATTGAAAATGACTTAGAGAATTTTTCAATTTCATTGAATGGAATTCCTTTAGAATTTTGAACGTCAATCGCAATATGAAAACTGAAATAATCAGGAAGAAATAGTTCAATTTCTTTTCCCCTTGAAATTTTTTCCTTGACGCCAATGAAATCAACCACTACCTTTTTATCTTGATTTTTTGCTTGCATAATTGCTGACTCTATCGTTTCTAGCTCAGCTTGGGCACATACGGTCATTATATCTGCTCCAGCATCAAATGCCATTTTAGCTTCCAAAGCACCTACATCCATTGTTTTAGTATCAGCTAAAACTAATAGATAAGGAAATTCTTCTTTTATTTTCCTTACTATGCCCATACCTTGTGCTTTTAGTAATGGTGTTCCAACTTCAATGATATCTGCATAAGGGGCAACTTGTCTTGTAATTTCTAACGCTTTATTTCTATCTAGAATGTCCAATGCTACTTGAATTTTCATTCTTATTCCTCCTTAAAATTCCTCTAATAAAACCAGACAATTCTGCAATTTCCCTAGAATGTTGTTCCAATTTTTCATAAATGGTACTCAAATGATTATCTGTGATGTCTTTCAATCCATCACGAAATTCTTTTCTCAATGAACGTATTTGGGAAACTATCAAACTAAAAATAAACATTATCAAACCGAAAAATCCTGCTTCCTTAATCCATTCCATTGTCGTTCACCCCTATATCAAAAAGTTATTTATTATCAGAGGATTAACATTCAAATCATAAGCTTCAGCTATTATATTTCTATAAATTTTAGTAATCTTAATAGAAGAAACTTTTATATTTGAAGTTCCATTACGTAATTCATCTAAAAATTTCTCATCATATATATTTCTAGAAATACCACACCAAACTAATAGAGCATTCAGTATTGGTCTATAAATAGTAAAGCTAGTATGCCTTCTTGAAAATCTGACTTTAAAAGGAACATTTTCATTATTTAGAATCCAAATCAAAAAATTTCTTGCCAAAACATTTTGAACTTTAAAATACACTGAATCATGAACCGACTTTTTTTGTATAGATTTAAACAACAAATTCAATAACTTTTTAATTCCATCTCTGTCATAACTCTGAATTACTTTTGGAATCGTTTCTAGTTCATCAGATTCTATACCATAATTTTCAAAAAACCTTTTTTTGGGATGTTTATAAATTAAACTATAAAAAAACATTTTATTGGCTAAATCTACATGCCCTTTATTTTTCCCATAAAGGCGCCTTCCGATCAAAATATATAAATTATCACCTACTTTATAGTCTTTTACTGCTTTACCATTTATTATTTGGTCTTCTGTGGCAGAAATATAACCTAATGGTGTCATTAAACAAGTAACAGGAATCCTTTCAACATATTTTATAATTTTTGGTAACTCAACGAATTTATCATAAGATGCAAGTGCATAAATCTTTGGAATTTGAATTCTAGGGCTATCATTATAAAAATCGCCCAAAAATATTACGCCGTTTTCTGTTTGAATTATACTATCCCAAGCAAAAATCTTAATTTTCCTCCAATACTTGTTTAATTCTATCCATTTCCGTTGGTTCACTTGGACAGTAAAATTTGGGTACAAATGTCGTATGGCAATTAAGAAAACATCCAGCCAAACTATCTAATGCATCATTATAAGTACAATTTGGATATTCCATTATTTCCATATTCAATTCGGCTGTTTTTCTGTTTAATACTATAGTTCCATTAGCCAAATATGGTTCTAATGAACGGATTCTTATATCTTTTTCTTTAGTTGCCATTACTTTTGCAGCTCTTGGAATGGGCCTCAGTCCTCTTTCTCTAAAATAACTTTTTAATGCATTTAAATAAAAAATTTGGCCACCTGTGGTTTCAACATATAATCTAGACAATGGAAATTTTTCTGCTATTGATGCGATTATTTCAAATTGTTCTGTTTGCCTGCAAACTTTTGAAATATTTTCTACTACATAATATATTTTACTTCCATTTTCATAGGCTTTAGCCAAAACAGTTATAGAAAATAATGTTGGTGTGCTTCTTCCATGAACTTTCTTTTCACCTATTGTTGGATCAACATAAGCATAAAACACTAAAGTAGCCCAATTATCTTTTAGAAATTCTTCTGTATCTTCTATAAATCTATATTCTTCAATCCTAAATGCTCTATCAATATCTTCTAAGATTTCATTTTGTCTTTCTAGAAGAAATTGCTGTTTACCTTCACCATAATATTCACACATTAAATCATAAAGGGTTTCGCCTTTCTTCCATAAGATATCAGCACCTTTATCCATTTCATCTTTATGTTGCAAATAAAACTTTTTTGCTTCTTCGAATCTATCTGGATTTGTCCTATCTGTATATATTTCAGCCCATGCATCCCATAAATCCATTCTTTCGGGCCATTTAATTATTGATTTAAATTTTACGCTTTCCCAAGAAGCAAATTCTTTGGAAGTCATTAACTTGTAAAGTATATGCTCTTTACCCATTAATGTTCCTGTTGTTACTATATCTGTATTGTCATCGCCAGCTTTCATTACATCCCTTGTAAACCATTCATATATTTCTTTGTTTCTAGATTTTGATAGAACATCTTCCCTAGAACATATATCATCGATTATTATCATATCTGGCCTATAATTTAAATACTTACTTCCTTTAACTTTAGCGCCAGCACCACGTGCACTGATAGCTGCATTATTATTAGTTACGATGAAATTTCCACGCCAAATGGGCCCAATACCAACTACTTCTGGATAAATTAATGTTAAATAAGGATTATTTTCTAATTCATCTTTAATAGATAATAGATTTTGTTCAGCTAAAGTATCAGAAGCTCTTAATAAAAAACAATAACGTTTTCTTCTGGTACAAATTAACCATAAAATAACAATTTCATCTAAAGTTGTTTTTCCATGTCCACGTGGAGCAATGATTACTTTTCTTATCTTTTTCCTTTTTCCAACTTCATTTTGAAAAACATCTAATATTGCATCATGACATGGACTTAATGGTTTATAAATTTTATGTTTAAAACAGACAGATATGAATATACGAATGTTTTTATCACATAATTGTCTAGCAACACTGATGGGTACTTCCTTACCATTAATTCTAATACTATCTTTCATATAAGTTCTTAGTTAAATCTTTTTCTAATTTTTCAATTTCCTCTTGTGCAAGAACATTAGTCTTTTTCTTAGGAACTTTCTCTTTTATCAAACCTGTAACCTTAGCTAATAATTCTAAAAGACGAATTATATTAGATTGATAAGAAACAGCTAATTTCTCATTACCTGTTCCTGGAATATTGCAATCATATAACCTACTTCTGGCAATGCCGAGTTGCTCGACTATTGTTAAAATTAGTAATTTTTTTCTTTTTCCTTCTTGGGAATTCAATACATCGGCTTTAACTTCTTTAAGTGCTTCATTTACTTGTTCAATTAGAATTTTTTCATTAATTTCTTCCATTTTTCTTCTTTTTCTTTTTGATTCTTGCAAACCTTAACCGTAAGCGCCTTCTTCTACGTGCTTCTTTTTTTCTTTGTTTAGCTATTATCTTTTCACGTTTCTTTTCACTTGGTTTTTTATAAAACTGCCTTTCACGAAATTCCTTAATTATAGGACTAGTTTCTTCAACGAATCGTCTAAGCATAAATTCAAATTTTGGATCAATTTCCTTTTCTTCAATAATCCTATCTTCCATTTTTTTCTTCTAAAACTAAGTTTTCTTCATGTAGTTCTAAAGGAATATTTTTCAAAATGAACTTAACATCTTCCATAGTTAAAAAGATAAGAATTTCATTATTGCCAAAACTGATATAAGTACCATAACCAACTTTATCCGAACTTTCGCTTTTTTTCAAAACATCCCTAAGAAGTTTAATTAAAGTAATTTTTTCTTCAGTTCCAAGATAAATTGCAACACGAGCTTTTTTTAAAATAATTGCATAAGACAAAGCCCCATCACGTGTAAATCCTTTTTTAATTTTTAATCTTTCATTTTCTACCGTTTTAAATCACCACCTTTTCTCTTAATTTTACTTCAAAATTTCAATTTGTCAAGCCCTAATTTTTATAAAAAATTCATTATGTTCTTTAATAAATTCCTGCAAGAAATTTTTAGTAAATTGATTCGGAACATTAAATCTTTCAGTTGGATTTGCTAATTGTAAATAATATTTATGCTTTTTTCCAACTATTTGCAAAATATCTTTCAAATCTTCAAGATTTAATAATGAACTATGAATAGTAGTTCTAAATTCATGCGGAATGTTGCTTGATTTAATAATTTTAATTGATTTTTTAATTTTTTCCATTGGAAATTTAGTTCTTATAATTTTTTCATATTTATCAAACGGTGCTTTAATATCCATAGCTACATAATTTACTAATTTTTTCCGAATGAGAAATTCTAATAAGTCAGGATTAGTTCCATTTGTATCCAATTTAATCAATAATTTTAATCGTTTAATTTTCCTGCAAAATTCAGGTAAATCTTCATGTAAGGTAGGTTCGCCGCCTGAAATAACTATTCCATCAATTAACAATCTTCTTTTTTCTATGAAGCCAATAGTGCTTTCTAATGAAAAATTGCCCTCTTTTTTAGGAATCAAATGATAATTATGACAAAAAATACAATTCCAATTGCAACCTTGTGTGTAGATTACAGTTGATAAAAACCCTTCATAATCAATAGTTGAAAACGGTGTAAAACCTGCGATTTCCATTTTATTCTCCTATGGTGATCTATTATTTAAATTGAATCTTTTCCTTCTTTTGAACTCTTCTTGTTTGCCTTTATTCCACAATTTTGTTGGCCTATAATATCCAACTACACGATCATAAATTTCACATATAGTTCCACACTTTTCACATTTTTCCATTTTACCTTGATAAGTGCATTTGCATTTAGGACAATAAGAAAAAGTTGGTGTAATTGCAAAATATGGAATTTTAGTTTTATATGTAAGCATCCTAATTAAAGGCCAAATAGAATATGGTTGTAAACGTTCTCCTGTAAAAATAAGAAATATACTTCCACCTGTAAACAAAGGTAAAATTTTGTCATAATGTCTTACATAGTCATATAAATCATCTGAATAATCTACAGGTAAGTTCAATCCATTAGTAATAAATTCTCTATCAAAATTTTTGAGAAATTTTGCAAATCTATAGCAACATCCTTCTCCAGGTGCGCTTTCTAGATTAAACAAATACCCAGTCTTTTGTTGCCATTTCAAAATCTCTTGATTGATTAAATTAGCAATTTTTATGCAGAAATCTGTAAAATTATTAGGTTTTCCTAGAAAAATCCATGCTTCCCAAGCACCTTGAACTGAAACAGTTAAAAAATGATGTGAAAAATCTTTAAGATAATGCTTTAAGTATGGAAATAAACCACATTCCCACAATTTATCTATTTTTTGCCTTTTCTTAATCAATGCAAGACAAGCAAGATTCACATAAGTAATTAAAGTTTGAAAAAATCTATTAAGTCCATAATTTTGAGCTATAAGTGGTAAGTTAATATCTACTACACCTAAACTTCCAGTCTGTGGGGAACTTCCGCCAATTGAAGTTCCTACATTTCGCTTTAATTCAGTTAAATCTAAACGCAAATGGCAACACATTGCTCTAATATCTGAAACGTCTAGATTACTTGAAACCATATTTTGATAATATCCACCACCTTTATATGCAGTCCATTCCCATAATAATTCCTGAATGTCTTCTGGAACTCTCTGCTTGAAATCTTTCGTGATGTTTATTGTGATAACTGGAAAAGTAAAAGGCCTTCCTTGTGAATCGCCTCTAATTAAAAGTTTTAGCAAATTTCTATTTATTCTATTCATCAAAGCTTGCAATCTTTTGTATTCACCATAAGTTATATCTAATGGTTTTCCAACGAAAACTGGGAGATTTTTAAGATAATTTGGTACTGTAAAATCTATTGTAAGATTGACGAACGGACTTTGGGAGAAGCGACTTGGAACATTGATACTATATATAAATTCCTGCAATCTTTGATAGATTTCTTTGTCACTTAATTCATCAACTTCTAGATAAGGTGCTAAAAGTATATCAAAATCATTTAATGCTACTGCACCAGCTATTTCATTTGAAACAGTACCAATAAAATTAACTAATTGTCCTAGCGCAGAACTAAAATGTTTTGGTGATGAAGAACATGCTGTATTAGAAATAGCAGGTGGAAATCCCTTAGATAATATTAGATAAGTGTCAAATCCACAACAATATGGAGCAATGCCCATATTTAAATCATGAATGTGAAAATAACCATTCTTATGCGCATCTGCAATGTCGCCTTTATATAAATTTTCCAAACAATATTCTGCAATTTCGTGTCCAGCCAAGTATTTTTCTAATTGTGCTAAAGAATATACAGTATTAGCATTTTCTCTTTCACGCCAATCTTTTCTCTCTAAATAATCCAAAACCCTATTCTTTATTTGGCCGATTGCGCCAATAGAATTGGATAGAGAAGATTTTAAAAATTGAAATGCTTTTTTTAGAAAGGAAAAAATTTGTTTCATTCTTTCCTCCAAAAATAAAGTAGTTTTATTTTAAATCAATTTTTTTCTTTTGTCAAGTCCCAAATTATTTAAAGTTCATTCAATTTTTTCTCATTTTGAATGAAATTTTCTATAATACAAGGTTTTGCTTCTTCTATACTTTTTATTTTTACTCGTACAAACCATTCCTTTAATGGCGGCATCTGTACGGCAATATCAAACTCAATATCTTCTATAAACTTTCCCATAAATGCCATTTCACTTTTCATTTGCATTTTCAAAATTGTTTAAACTATTTACTTGCTATATAACAAATTGCTATTAAAATTGCAAATACCCAAATGCAATACCAAATAGCCAATTCATGCATTTTTTAATCTCCTGTTTAAATCTTCCAAAATTTTTTTATGTTTTCCAAGTTTGATTTTGTGCAATAAATTAATTGCTTCTTTGCAAACTTTATCAGGATGTGTATTCATCAAATAATCTAAAAAATTGATCACTATATCAGGCCTAATTTCAGTTTTCTCTTTTTTGGAATAATATGGACAAGCAATCACAATATAAACAAAATCTTCACCTAGTCTAGCACTTTTTTTGAAAACATAAAGTTCTTCCGAACAATGTCCCGATTTTTCACATGTTTCGCATAATGCATCTTTTGCATCATTTATGTGCACAAGTTTGGCCTGCACTCCATTAATTTCAAATTCTTTTTCAGCATCTTGTTTTTTCACCAAACTATTATGGATTTTTTCCAAAAGAAATTTTTCTAAAAAACTTCTTGCTTTTTCTTTTGGAAAATCAGCCTTTCCAGATTTATATCTTGAAAATTTACTTTTGGAAATTCCTAATAATTTTTGCACTTTATTTTGGCTAAGATGTTTTCCATAAAGTAGATCTAAAAATTCTAAAAAAGCATTGAAATCCATTTTAACTCCTTTCTATTTTGATGCAATCATTAGGACAACTTTCCATGCAATTACCGCAGCCTATGCATTCATCTGCATTAGTTGGTTGTGATTTATTTCCAATTAATTCCCATACACCATTAGGGCAAATTTCCACACATTCGCCACATCCACTACAACAATCTACTATGTGAATTATTTTCCACATAGTAACAGTGTAAATAAAAAAATTAATTTGTCAAGTACTGAGATTGACAAATGCAGGCACGGTGGCGGGCGGAAATTTGCAAAATTCCAATTTTTTAAAAATGTAAAATTCTTGTAAAGATTTCTTTTTGGAATTCACGAAAATGTAGATTTGACGCCGCTTGCGGCGCCTCTTGAACACCCTGATTGATTTTGGATTTAATCTCTGAGTATGGAATAAGCAAGCTCCTGGGTATTTGTATAGAGAACATAGTGTGGATTATCCCTGAAGACTTTGGAAATATTCTTTTACTAGCAAACCTTTTTATAGTTGTTTGTCATGATGCATAAGTTGTATGAGTGTTTCGTACGGAATATTTGTTACGAGTGACTATTCTTTGGAAGTTCTAACAAAATAACTCTGGTTGTTAAAGTTTGAATGGATTGTTATTAGTTCTTACTTTCAGCTTACAAATAAAGGATGGACCCTATAGGACGTTTGTGAGTGCTTGGGACATAGCAAGTGAATCTGTATGGTTCTATTTGTACGCAAATGAACTAGCTTTGGAATTAGCTTTTGAGTGGTGTTAGGTTCTTTTGTTGTTGCTATGTTTTTTCTCTATATATTTTTTTTGTTAGTTCTGTGTTATGGGATGTTGGTTTTATAGGCTACTAGCTAGATATCTATAATATATATATACTTATAATATAACAGACCAGAAGACCCTATAAGATTTCTCTATAGTTTGTAGCTTGTATTTGTAGATAACCGCATGTTAACAAATTTTGTAAAGTGTTTTGTCAAAAATTTTCTTAAAAACTATATTAAAAATTTAATATT
>JAGGRZ010000142.1 GCA_021159335.1 bacterium | reverse complement strand
GAGCTTTATATCAGAAATAAACTTGCTGGCGACTTTTACCAATGTCACCGCTGGTCTTGCGTGGAGACCGAGTTTATTTACAACTACTACCTCGCGCTGTGTCAATTTTAAACCTACCTCCGTATAATTCAAAAAATAATAAAACCTTTTGTTTTTTTAGCAAGATAAATGTTAATTACGGTAGAATTTAAATGTTTGTGTGCTTAACAAAGATTTTGACTTTTTGTGAATAATCAATATTTTGTTTATAGATGTAGTATTCTATCTTAGATATAATTAGGGGGTAAAAAAATGAAGAAAGTGTTCGTAGTTTTCATATTTGCATTTTCGCTTCTATTTGCGCAAGCTCCGATAATAGTATCAGTAAGTCCTAATGTTGGTTCGTTGGGAAATAGCTATTCGGTAAGTATTCTTGGCGCTGGCTTTATCGCAACACCAACCGTAGATTTCGGGCCAGGTATTAATGTAACATCCGTAACATGGCTCACAACATCGCTTTTAGCGGTTAACATAACGGTAACATTCTCCGCAGCGATAGGTCCTCACGATGTTATAGTAACGAACCCATCGGGTCTTGCGGACACCCTTTTTGGGGGTTTCACGGTTTATCCCGAAACTGACCCACCGCGAGCTTCGCTTATTTTTCCAGAATCATGCGGGGTTTTCGTATCTTGCGAGGATACAGCGATAATAGTTCATCTTGAGGATGCGAGCGGGATAGACGATAGCTCGATTCATGTCAGAGTAAACGGCGTTGATTACGACATAACCTCGCCATCGCTTATATTGCTTGGCGACTCGGTGCTTTACTTCTTCCCGTCGGGACCGACATTTTTCAGCCATGGTGATACTGTTCATTACATACTTTTAAGCGTTGCTGACACATTCGGTAACAGAGCTTTGCGCCCTATAGATTGCACATTCACCATCGATAGGCGCCCGCCAGTAGTTATCGGTGGCGACCCGCCCATAGGCGGCGTATGCGACGACCTCGTCCCCGTGTTCAGGATCGCAGTTTTCGACTCGTTAGCTGGAGTCGATTCATCCGCTTTCGTTCTGACAATAATACGGCATGATACCGATACCATATCGTTTGACATGAGCCATTCGAGCATGAGATGGAGTCGCGATACACTCGACTGGCAGGCATGGCTTGCGAGTATCGCTTTTGAACTTGAGGAAACGATATTGGTTTGCCTTCACGCTGAGGATAAAATAAGCGACAGATTCTGTGGTCCCAATATGTTGGACACATGTTGGGAAATTCTTTTCCGTTACACTCCACCAACGGATATTGACCTTACCGTTGACCGTGTTTACACTGACCAGTTCCCTATGGTCACGGCGCATTGTATTGTTGTAAACGAGGAGGATCGCACAGTAGAAGGGCTTGATGAGAGCAATTTCACCGTCTGGGAGGACCATACAGGCTGGCAAAGGCAGTATCCGATAATTGTCCATTCGCTCGGTGGTAGCGGCATGGTTGACATAGTGTTCGTTGTGGACAGCACTGGTAGCATGTCGGGCATGATATCCGATGTCCGTTCAGGTATAAGAGCCTTTGCGGACTCGCTGACCTATGCCGGTATTTCTCCGAGGTTGGGATTAGTGACTTTCGGTGATGGGTTTAATTTCCCTCACGGTTATGACCTTACAGGTAGCATAAGCACATTCAGGACTTGGGTTAGTGCGGTTGGTGCGAGTGGTGGTGCTGACTGGAAAGAGGAATCCCTCGACGCCATAAAGGCAGCCATAGATTCAATGCACTTCCGCCCTGGAGCAGCGATAGTAATAATAATGGTTACGGATGCCCCTGCGTGCACGCTCGGCGACCCACCCGGTTTCATGTGCCGCTCGGATGTTACTCCAGGAATGGTTATTTCTGCGCTCCTTTCGAGGCGAGCTATATGTTTCATTGTCTCGAGGGACATGAGTTCATTCAGGGCTGTTTATACCAACATAGCCACAAGCACTGGTGGTCAGTACTTCCACTGGACAGGACCAGGCTCATTCAATCCTATACTTTCGCTTATCGCCGAGGCTATAAGGGGCGGTTATCTTGTCTCCTGGACGAGTTCGCACCCCTACGGCGACTGCCAGCTTAGACCTGTAAGGATAAGGGTGGAATGTTATGGACTTAGCGATGTGGACAACAACCAGTATATTGCACCATGTTCGCCTACTGCAGCAATAATAGAGCCAAAAAATGACAAATGGACTTCTGATTCGCTCCAACGGATTGTAATGTCCTTTGCGGAACTCGATAGCGCCGACTCCATTGAGCCAAATTCGATTCAATTCATGGTTAACGACAATCTTTACAGCGTCTTTTCTCCGGAATTAAGCTATAGTGCGCCGCTTCTTACATGGGTACCATCAACTCCGTTCCATAACAATCAGCGAGTTAATGTGGAGCTAACTCGTGTTATGGATAGTCAGGGTAACCTGCCGTTCAGAGGACCTGTAAGGTGGCACTTCTTCGTCGACCTCAAGCCGCCAAAGGTAGCCAACAGAAGCCCCGATAGCAACGAGATAGTAATAAATCACAGTCCCACGATTTGTTTCGACATATGGGACGATGAGTCGGGACTTAACAAGGATGGTTTGCTTATTGCGCTCGACAACCGCGAAAGTCGTCAGAATATTCCACCGTTCATAGCTACTCTTGACATAATGAGCCCGGGTGTGAGCCTCAGCGGTAGAAGACTTTGCATTAATACCGCAGAGGCGGGAATTCAGTTCTGGGATAGGGACACAGTTTGCGTTGATATTCTTCAGGCAGTGGACAGCCCTGATTACGGCGAACCAAACAAGCTTTCCACAAGGTGGTGCTTCATTATCCCCGATGACGATACGCTTTGTCCAGTGTTCTCCGAACTGGTTCCTGACGAATCAATGCAGCTTTTACCACGGGTCCCGTTCGACATACAGGCTAAGATAGTTGACGAGGAAGGCAGTGGAGTTTTGTGTGCATGGGTTGAGTGGGATAACGATGGAGACCTGGACGATGGCACTGTGCAAAGAACCGAACTCTCGAGACTTACGGATGACATATTTAAGACTGTGGAGCAGATACCGCCCCAGTCGGAAGCCGGGAACTTCGTTTATCGGGTTTGCGCCTGTGATGCAGACACCGATCAAGGAGAATATGTTGATACATCCTGTTGTTGCAGTGACATTATGCCGCTTTATTTTGGTCAGGGTCCGTTGGCTGAGATAATAGAGCCGCAGCCGTTCACTGTGACGACTAACAAGGATCAACGAATAGTTATGCGTATATATGACGATGATGTTGGCGTTGACCCGTCTACCATAGTGCTTAATGTTGCCAGTGTGGATTATCATGTTGATGGAACCGAACTTGTTTATTCTCACGATACACTTTATTTCTACCCGCAGCCGACTCACTATTTTGCAGACGGGCAGAATGTTCAGGTTAAGCTTGTTTCTGCCGATGACTATGCGCATCATCCGCTAAGAGGCGTTTACTCGTGGCAATTTTTCGTCGACCTTACGCCACCATTTATCGATGCTACCGACCCGACTGATGGTCAGGTTGTGCTTGAGAGCCAATATGATATTAATGTCTCCCTTCAGGATAGATGGCGTGAGGTTGACTCGCTGAGCATCGAATTCTTCGTGTACAATCGTAGCGTTGACCCTACTGGCTCAAGCGGAACGACTTATCATGTTACCGACGCTGGGCTTTACTGGGATCAATCATCGCATACATTAAGGTTCGTTCCCGAGGATGTGGTTCCTCCATTCGCTTATCCTAATAACGATACGGTTTGCATCAGGATAACCGCTTCCGACATTGAACCTGACTATGGTTCCCCGAATGTCATGGATACATATGAGTTCTGTTTCGTTTATTCGATCACTGGTTGCGACTGCAGACCACTTATAGCAACACCCAATGGTGACGGGATAAATGATGTCGTTTACTTCACTTATCCTGACATGATTTTCGGCCACGGTATAATAAGGATTTACGACCACGAGGGTGAGCTAATATGGGAGTCCCACAAGGGAGCGACCACATGGGATTGCCGCTCCAGCACCGGGAACATAGTTCGTCCGGGAGTCTACATTTACGCTATCGAGGTTGACGGTGAGATAGTCTGCAATGGAACTATTACTGTGGTCAGATAGTGTGAATCCCAGATTTATGCTAAAAACTACTTTGCTCATCTTTTTCCTGCTAATAATAGCTTTAAAGCTTTTGCTTGCTTGCACCATAGCTGTTTTTTCGCCGTCGGCGACATCATATGGCCGGCCAATTCTTTTTAAGACCCGGGATGTAACCCGAGCAGAGCAGACATACATTTATGTGGATGGTCCTATACCGTTTATCGGTGTTACATATGTGGACCAGCTTAACTGCGTTTATGCTGGCGTTAATGCCGCAGGATTCGGAATAGTTAACACCGACACATACAATCATGGTCCGTGGCGAGGAAGCGGAATAACCGACGGCGAACTTATGTACATAGCCCTATCACGCTGCAGAACAGTATGGGATTTCATGGACATTCTCGACTCGCTCATTTACGATTCCGTTTTCTTTGCCGCAACGCATTGTTACGGAGTTATTGACCAATATGGCAATGCTGGCATGGTAGAGGTGGGAAGCGTTGATTTCATCTACTATAGCGCTTTGAGTTCGAGGTCTGGTTTCCTTGTTCGCACCAATTTCTCGCTTTCGGGTGATTTGACCATTCGTCCCGGGATGAGCCGATACATTCGAGCGAGAGCATTAGCCGAGAGATACTCACCGATTGATTGTCGCGGCGTTTATAACCTTATTTCCGACCTCGCAACAATAAATTTTATCCCTTACCCCCTCCCGTTTGAGGATACTGTCGCTGGGTTGCCGTTCGGACACATATCGACATTCGAAACTATCAACAGATTTACCACTAAAACTTATCAAATAATAGTTGGCAGACTTGCTGACGATGGGATCGAATACCCGTTTATGTTCTCGGGATTCGGACAACCTTTTATATCTGTGCCTGCGCCTTTATGGGTATTCTCAAAAACTATACCTCCCCAGCTTTCAGGAATAAATCCGCCGCTTAGGGAGTTTGCTCTATCGTTCGTTGCAAGAGCTTACGATACTCCTTTTGATTGGGTTATTAATACATTTGTTGCCGACTCCATACACAGCGCTCTTTCTTCTGTCCGCGATTCGGTGTTCGCCATGGTTGACGACAGCCTTAGTGAGTGGCGCGAACATTCACCCGATACAAGCATGTTGGCAAGTTTTCAACAGTATGTTGCAGACATGATAGAAAGACATTGCAGATTTATTTCCGAAAGGTTATTTAGCGGTGAGAGCAGGCGGTGAGATGAACCAATTTAAGAAATTAAGCTTCAACAAAAATTGGACGGCGAATTCGCACATCTTTTGTTGATATTTGTGTTGCTCGTGTTCTCGGCGATGTTCTCCGGGTCGGAGACGGCTATTTTCTCGCTATCCCCACTTCATGTGGAAAAAATTCGGACGATGCGTCACAAAGCGAGCAGAACGCTGCTTAAGTTTATCAAAAAACCGCGGGAAATGCTGGTTACCATTCTTTCCGGCAATATGATTGTCAACATCGCTGCAACGGCTGTTATGACGGCGTTTATAGCCCGCGCTGTTCCGGGCAAGGGGGCTGAGTATACCATTCCGATTATGACCGTTCTTTTGTTGCTATTTGGTGAGATCACCCCGAAAGTCGTTGCTGCGCGGTGGAACATAAAATTTTCCCTTAAAGTGGCTCCGTTCCTCGAGGTGGCCTACAAGGTGCTATACCCGATGAGGGTTTTTCTCGAGTCCGTTGGCGCAAAGTTCGGTGGCGATGTTAAGGAAGAAATAAACGAGGCTGACATTCGTGCAATGATAGATGTGTTAAGGCGAAGTGGTGAACTTAAAGGCGAAGTAGTCCACGCTTTGATAACTGCACTTGAACTCGATACTGTTCCGCTTTCGGAAGTGATGATTGAGAGGTCGAAGTGGGTGGTTGTGGACGATAAGGCATTGGTGGGGGATGTAAGAAGAATTTTTGACGAGATGGGGTGCGAGTTCGTTGCGATAATGGTTGACGGTTCGCTGGATAGCGTCGTTACGCCTCAAGAGCTCGTGGGTGTTGACGATAAGGAGCTTGCTGCAAGGTATTCAGTCGTGCCCATAGTTGTGGGGAGCGATACCCGCCCAAGCGTTCTTCTCGCGCAATTTAGCCAGAAGCGGGTTCGGTGGGCGCTTGTTGTCGAAAATGGCGAGGAAAAGGGCATTATTGGCGAAATGCATATGGTAAGAAGACTATTTGAAAAATCGTGAGTTAATATTATGTCGGGAGCTATCATAATACTTTTGGGTCTTATTGGTGCTGCGTTTTTCGCGATGTCCGAAACTGCGTTCGTGGTGCGCCTGTATCGTTACACGGCAGGTAAGGCATCGTGGTGGCAGCAAAACCCTGAACAGCTTCTCGTCACTACCCTTGTGGGAACGAATATATCAATCGTGGTTGCCGCTTCTGTCGCAACTGAGATGGCGCTTAAGGTTATGGGTGGTTATGCAGAGATTCTTGTGACTGTGGTTTTTAGCGTCGTATCGTTAATATTCTGCGAGACTATTCCAAAATCGATAGCGCTTCAAAAAAGCGACAAAATTATACCGTGGGCAAACCATGCGCTTCTTGCTTTCAGAGCTGTGGCGTATCCGGTTGTTTACGCGGCATCGGCTTTCTCACGCTTCGTGACGAAAGTGTTCGAGCGCATTGGCACGACAGAATATGCCCCTCAACCCGCTGAGCTTATAGAAGTTCTCAGAAATCCTATCCACGGCCTCGATAGAGGACGGCTAACTGCTCTTGCGGCGCTCCTTAGGTTCGCAAAAAGGCGTGTTCTTGATGTTATGACCCCTGTATCACAAATTCCGGTGGTAAATCTTGGTGCGCCCGCCCGGGAAGCTCATGAAAAACTTAGAAACGGAATAGGCTATGTCGCAGTTTCCAAGGATGATAAACTTATAGGTGTTTTGGATGTAACGCTTTGCGGGAAAATACCCTTGGGTGAGCCTATCAATGCGGATAGAATATCGACTCTGTTCGTTCCCGAGAATAAAGAGGCATTGGAATTCGTGCACGAGACCAGGGATAAAAATTTTCCACCTGCTTTGGTAGTGGATGAATTCGGCAATGTTACCGGTGCGTTCGGTGGGTATCCGATAGTAAGATGGATTTTTGATTTCGGGGCTGTACCGAGCAAAAAAGCTTTGCAATATCCTGGCGCAAGCCTCGTTATCCGGGGAGATACGCCCATGGAAACACTTGAGCTTATGACAGGGGAGCGATTCCCTGTGGGGGCATATCAGACGGTGGCAGGGTTCATAATTGAGAAACTTAGAAAAATTCCCAGGCCCGGAGATGTTCTCGTTTGGGAGCCACTAAAATTTACCGTTGTTGCTGCTGATCAGAAAAAGATAGTAAGGGTGCGGGTTGAGAGAATTAGCGATTAAACTGTTATTGTTAGCTTGGATTATCCCAGCCCATTATTATATTATTTCGGTATTATTTTGGGCCGATTTTTTATTTTATGGGACCTATGGGGTCAGAAAGGAGGCACAATGCTTGAGATAAGGAAACAGCTTTCGGAAACACTGCCTGTTATAAGGCGACACTATGATGGCAAGCCGATGATAGCGATAATTCTTGGTACCGGTCTTGGCGAGGTTGCCAAATGTATCAAAGTAGATGTCGCAATCCCATATTACGAACTCCCGCATTTTGTCGTTCCCACGCTCGAGTTCCATAGAGGTCGGCTTATTTTTGGCAAGATCTCTGATGTTCCTATTGTGGCGATGCAGGGAAGATTCCACAAGTACGAAGGCTGGAGCATGAAGGAAATAACCTACCCTGTACGCGTTATGAAAGCGCTCGGTGCTAAGGTCCTCATAGTTTCCAATGCATCTGGCGGGATGAATCCGCTTTTCAGACTTGGCGACATAATGCTAATAACTGACCACATAAACCTCCTTTTTGATAACCCATTGATAGGTCCTAATGATGATGAGCTCGGTCCACGGTATCCCGATATGTATGATGCTTACTGTAAGAAACTTCGCGACCTTGCCGAGCAAACTGCGCTCGAGCTGGGGATTCGTCTTGTTCAGGGCGTTTATGTTGCAGTAACGGGACCGAATCTTGAAACCGCCGCAGAGTATAGATTCCTTCGCATTATTGGCGCTGATGCTGTGGGTATGTCGACAGTGCCTGAGGTTATAGTAGCGCGACACAGCGGAATGAAAGTGCTCGGCTTTTCCATAATAACGGATATGGGAATTCCTGATGCGCTTGAACCAATATCTATTGAGAGCATACTTAAGGTCGCGAAAAAGGCTGACAAGAAGATGGCAAAGCTGATGACGGCGCTCATACCAAAGATAGCTAAAGTTATAAAAACGGGCGAATTGTTCAAATAATAAAGTTTGTCAAGCGGAGTCAGGTAGTTTTGGGTTTATATTAGATTCTACTGTGTGAAACTTTCCCACCACCTAAATAGTTTTTAATCTTCTTGCTCGGAGGATTCCATAGGTCCGATAGCATCGAATGGGCAAACCTGTGCGCAAACTGTGCAGTGATTACCAGCACATAGCAGTTCGTCAATTTTTGCTTTTCCGGTTTCTCGGTCAATGGATATGGCTGGACAGCCGACGAGCAGGCAAACTTTGCATCCTGTGCACTTTTCAGGGTCAACTGTGAAGGGCGTTATGTCGAGCTTGCGCCAGTCGAGTAGGATGCATCTTCCCTGATTTATTATAACCGCAGGTTCCTCGGTCGATGTAGCCTCGCGAAGTGCCTTCTCTATCTCCTTTAGGTCATAAGCGTTGGTTCTGTAAATTTTCTTCACGCCGAGTGCTTTGGCTACCTCGTAGAAGTCGAGTTTTACTGTTGGCTCACCAGTTATAGTCATCCCGGTCCCCGGGTGAGGTTGATGACCGGTCATTGCTGTAGTTGAGTTGTCGAGTATGCAGACCACGATATTGGATTTATTGTAAGTCACATTAGCGAGTTCTGGAAGTCCAGCATGGAAAAATGTCGAATCACCGATGTATGCGAGAATTTTTTTGCCTTCCTCGGGTCCGAGAGCGACATTAAGTCCTTGGGCAACGCCGATGGATGCTCCCATGCAAAGGCAGGTTTCTCCCTGCTCAAGAGGTGGAATAGCTCCAAGCGTGTAACAACCTATGTCTGTGGTTCCATGAAGCCTTAGTTTTTTGGCGACATAGAAAATTCCTCTGTGTGGGCATCCGGGGCAAAGGACTGGTGGCCGCGCGGGAAGCTTTGATATGTCCACTTGTGGTGCTTTAGCTTTCTCACCAAGTATCGCCTCACGAATTATCTGCTGATTCAGTTCGCCGCAGAGGGGGATTTTATTCTTGCCGACCGTTATTTTATCGCCGAGTTCCGCTATTCTTAGTTCCTCTTCCAGAAATGGTTCGTTTTCTTCTATAACCCAAACCTCGTCAACCATATCAACGAACTTTTTCGCAAGTTTATCGGGGAATGGCCAGCTGAGACCAAGCTTGAGGTAGGTAGCATTGGGGAAAACTTCCTTGGCGTATTGATATGATATGCCGCTGGTTACTATTCCTATTTTTTTGCCGTCTATAACGAGGTCGCCCTCTTCTATTCGGTTCACATGCACGCTGTTTGCGTATTCCTTTATCTTCAATAGTCTTTTCTCAAGCTCCACATGAAGTTTGCGGGCGTGGGCTGGTATTACGACTCGTTTTTTTATGTCGGGAGTATAACCTTTTATCGGGACTTCCTTTCGCTCCCCAAGCTCGACCACAGCTTTAGAGTGAGATATGCGCGTCGTTATTCTTATCATGACCGGTATGTCGAATTTTTCCGAAATTTCTGCTGCCAGCCCAACGAAATCCTTCGCTTCCTGTGAGTCTGATGGTTCTAATAGAACCATTTTCGCGAATTTGGCGTATCTTCTGTTGTCCTGCTCATTCTGAGACGAGTGCATTCCGGGGTCGTCCGCGCTAACCAAAACGAATGCCCCGTTAACGCCTGTTTCGGATAGGCTGAAAAGTGGGTCTGCAGCGACATTAACGCCCACGAGCTTCATTGCCGCCATAGCTCTTGCGCCAGCATAGCAAGCGCCTATGGCTACCTCTACAGCTACTTTTTCGTTGGTTGACCATTGGGATTTTATTACATCCGAATACTGCTTGCCTATGGTTTCGAGGATTTCTGAGGCTGGCGTTCCTGGGTATGATGCTGCGAAATGAAAACCAGCCTCATACGCACCTCTTGCTATAGCTTCGTTTCCTGATAAAAGCACTTTTTCCGCCATTTTGAGTCTCCTTTGGATTGGAGTGATCAATCGGGGATTTTGCGAAAGAAACCAACAATTTTTTATAGAAGGCTTTTATTCTCATACTTTTATGTTATCTAATTTAGTAGTATTGAGTTTCATCTCTGCCGACTTTCCTTGGCAACCTCTTTTATAGCATAGACAGCATATTGCGCATCCTCCTCAGTGTTGTTTGCTCCGAAAGAGAACCTTGCTGTGCCCTCTGGTGCGCCGAGGTCGAAGTGGATGTGTGGTGCACAATGTAAACCGGCGCGTATCGCGATCATGAAATTGTCCCAAAGTCTTTTGGCGGCTGCGCGTGGTGAGAGTCGGTCGAATATGACTGGCACGATGGCAGTGCGTTCCTCCGTCCCCTGCGGACCGAAAAGCCTTATGCCTTCAAAATCTTTTAACCCTTCGTGCATTATGTTAAGCAATCTTACTTTGTGCTCGTGAATTTTATCAACACCATAAGAGAGCACCCACTCAACGCCTTTGCCCAGCGCGACTATGCCGGGTGTATTGGGTGTTCCTGCCTCGAAGCGGTCAGGCATATCTTCTGGCATGGTTTCGAGGTCTGAGCGGGTCCCTGTCCCGCCAAAAAGAAGGGGGCGAAGCTTTTGGACGCGCTCTCCAATGTAAAGTCCACCCGTCCCGGGAACGCCATAAAGCCCTTTGTGACCAGTAAAGGCGAGAAGGTCAATCATGTCCTCCTCGACATTAACGGGATACACTCCAGCGAGCTGCGCACCGTCAACCAGATATATAAGGTCGTGCTCGCGACAGAATTTGCCTATTTCTCTTATTGGCAATATAACGCCCGTTGCATTGCAAATCCCTGTGGTCACAACGAGTTTTACGCCCGGTTTTTTTGCCAGCTCGAAAAGGTGGTCGAGGTCCAGTCGTGCGTCTTGTGTGGAGTTAGCCCAAAACACCTCTATAACGCCTCTCCGCTGTAGCTCTATAAGCGGTCTTATAACCGCATTGTGTTCCATGCGTGTCGTAACCACCCTATCACCGTGTTTTAAGAGCCCAAAGAAAACAAGATTTAATGCCTCAGTAGCATTTTTTGTGAAAATTATTCTTGAGGGGTCCTCGACATGGAAGAGCTGGGCAAGAAGGCTTCTCGTTTTGAAGATTAGCCTGCCCGCCTCAAGCGCTGTAGCGTATCCGCCGCGTGAAGGACTCGCGCCAACATTTTTGGCATATTCATAGTAAGCCTCGATAACGCCATCGGGCTTTGGGTAGCTCGTTGCGCCGTGGTCGAGGTAAGTCATCGTTGTTCGTGGTTCCATCTTATCCCCCGAGTTTTTTATGTCTTCCTGTGAGTTTACACATTTTTATGGTTCCGAGCCGTGTTCATCAGTTTTTCGGGCTCAGAACAGCTGTAATCCTAATGCAGTCTTAAGGATAAAGAGCACTCGACCGATAAACAGCGAGAGACGCGCCATCACTGTGTAGCCGAATGTCGCTCCAAATCCGACCATCAAAAACCAGATTCCAACATTAGCGATACCGCCAAATACTCCTTTATGCTCTTTGGAGAAGAAGAAATACATAAGCCCAGATAATACGCCGACTATGATTACTATGTTATAAAGGATTCCGTGAAGGCTAAAGTTTATCGGAAGCATGGTTGCATAGAGCTGCTGAAGAATCGATGTCTGGATTACTCGCGGTAGTGCAAAACCACTTCCGGCACCCATGGTGAATGCCAACGCATAACGCGAAAGCCACGATAGTTTCGGTATTATTCTGGTTATCATGAGTATCCCGAGGATTGCAGGAATAATGAGGTGGAATCGGTGGGAGAAATCAGTTGTTAGCGGGATCCAGAACCTTCCTTTAAGGGAAAGGTCCCACCATTGGACTATCGCGAAACCCATTCCTACACCCACAGTTACTGATTCGGCGAGCTTGAAGAGAGGATTGTCCTTCCACAAAAAGGTGTAAACTGAAAGGGTGAAGAACACTGCCACCCAAACCCATATATTATGTGAGAGAACCATAGTCGCCTCCTCTTATTATTTTCTTTTTCTTGTGTATAGATATCCAAGGTTTCCAAGTATTATGAAAAGAATTATCGCTATGTGCGCCCACGATTGGGATTGCATTCCAACGGTTCCCAGGGATGGTTTGTGTATTAGTTGTTCGTATTCTGCAGCACCTCTCAGACCGCCAATAATGCCTATAAGCTGACCTGCTTGAAGAGCCGGGTATGCATCCGCTGCCATGACTGCTGTTATTCCAGCAGCGATCTTTTGCCTGTATTGAGCGTATGCATAAACTATCCACAAGTTATAAACCCCCGACCCTGTAAAGTCCACAACTAATGCTATGTCGTCGTAGTTCTTTATTTTCTTAGTCAGTGGGAGGTCAACGAGACGGGTTCCGTAGTAGTCTGTTTCCCATGTTTTGCAGAAATTTTCGCCCATCCCCATGATTAGCAGTGAGCCTCCAGGACGCCAGCCGAGAAAGACATAATCGACACCGTAGACTTTATGGTATTCATCCGCAAGTTTTTTAAGGCGTGGTTCAACAAGCCCTATACCCTGAAGGTTGAAAAGGTTTGATACCACTACTTTGACATTTTTTTGGAAGCAATGTGCCACCAATGCGTCAAACATTGGCGAGAGCTCCGCCTCGACCTGGGGGTCGTAATCGCCCGATATGAAAACGACATCGGATGGCGTGAGGCTTTCTATGTAATCATAGATCGCTTTGACTTCAGGCAGGGGCTTTATCGTCATCTTTATCCTGAAGAAGAACGGGAGTATAACAGCGAGCGTTATTATAATGTATATAACCCTTCGGTCGAGGTTTGACAGTCTTTCAAGTATCTTCATATTTTCCTCCTTTATCCACCAAGGTAAGTTCTTTCTATTCCAAGGATTATTTTAAGTGTCATAAGAAGTGAACCAAGCCCCACACCAAGAGTTATTGCTCTTTTTGCAGCGAGATTAGGTGAGTTTAGAATCCATTGCGATATGGTGTTTATCGAGGGTATGTGCCATGCGGTCCAGAAGCTTATCTTATCGCCTATGGGCACTCGCCCAAGCATCATTATTATTGCTGCCAAAAGCAGTGCCGTAGCTCTAACCGAATGTGCCCTGAACGCACGGTATGATGCCGAGGATATGTAGAACGCAAGCAACGAGAAAACGGTCGCGTTAATGGCTGCGCTCGTGTAAAGAAACATGTTCATGAAAAAGGAATTTGTCCCTTTCCCGTCTATCAATGCTGAAATTACCATTATTAAAACGCAGCCTATTGTGACGACGGAGAAACCCCAGTTAGGTGCGCGTTTTTTTATCCTCATCACATGGACGCGGAAGAAACTGAAGTAACCTAATATTGCACCGAATATTGCTATGACTATACCCCAGTCGACATATGTGTCGTACACCGTTTTCGAGTAGTGATGGGGCACAAAATACTGCACCGCCATCAAAACTCCCATAACAAACACGATTATAAGCGGTAGTTTTGTTTTCCAGAACATATCTCACACCCCCTTTTTATTCAGTTCCAATGGCTCTGAATATATTGGTAAACCACCACATTCCACCGGTGGCGGCTGCTATCCCAAGCACCAAAAGAACTACCTCTATTGCTTTGAGGAAGTCCTGTGCTTTTATAGTACCCTTTTGCATCGGGTCTTTGGAAAGATAAGCCGAAGCAGCGTAAAGCTCTTCACCTATCAATGTGTAGTCACACGCTGTGATGAAGAACGGTAGCTGTGTCATGTCGTCCGTGCCTGCCACCTGTATTGCGCCTGTGGATGCACCCGTTTCTGCGAGTATGAGCGATTCAGCAAAGAATCGCCCCATGAAGAAGTTTGCTGCTGTTTTCTCGCGGATCATCAGTCCCGATACCGCCGCTGCATAGGCGAACTGTGCCGCCGCTATGTAGAATATGTCCTCCTCGCGGTAAAGGTCGGGACGACCAGCGTCCATGAAAGCGTTTTTAACTGTTTCCTGGGCTACTATCATGACTACAGGGTCGTAACATGGAACTATAACCCTCGTCTGGTATTCAGCAGCCATTCGAGCTACTTTAGCGAGTATCGTTAGCGATGATATCGTTGCGATATCCCCTATTGTGCCAAGCCCTGTAACATAAATTATTGGGCGCCCCATTTCTGTAGCACGGCCTAATGCCTCATCTATGTGGACGAGACCTGCTATGGGGCGGATGTAGAAGTCTTTACCTTTTTTGC
This sequence comes from bacterium, assembly GCA_021159335.1. Taxonomy (NCBI): domain Bacteria; species bacterium. The sequence continues at coordinate 6,471 of JAGGRZ010000142.1, read as the reverse complement.
CGTGATATATAAAGTAGAGAGCTATTCCGACGAATATTATAACTGCTATAGCAATGACAGTTTTTTGGGTGTTGAACCAGTCTCCAGTAGGAGATATTGGACCCAACGGTTCTGATTGAGTTATCCAGCCTGTGCTCCCGACCATCTGAACAATGTAGTAGAATTTCCCTTTCGCTTTGGATACCTCGCCGTAGTTGTCAACAAATTCGCGTTTGTAGCCGTCGCAATCGCCAACGAAAACAAAAGTGGAGAGGTCCTCGGGGTCTGTTCCGCGATAGAACCTGTAGAAGTAGTTGGGGCGGTTAAATTTTGTGGAGTGAATTTTGGTGGCATCAACTTTTATCTTGACCACAGCTTCGGGATTTTTGAGAGTTTTGCCACTGCTGGTTACTACATCGCCTTTCAGTTCATATACGCCCTGCGGGATATTTTCGAAAACTCTTTCGCCCGTGTAGTCTTTGTCCACAGCGAACCTGCCATCGAGTGAAAACTCTCCGTAAAGCGCTTTATCCTCGTAGTTTGTCCATAGTTCGTAACTAACCCTTATCTTCAGCTTATCAAGAGGTACGGGATAAATTATGTTGACCACTTTTTGCGCGTTGGATGGGATTTTTGTCGTGTCGGTCGCTACGAAAAGTGTTCCGCCGTTCTGCCTTGTAAAGTAAAGGTTTTTGCTCTCTACATTGTCGGTTTTAAGGTTTGGTGATGGATTCTCTACCGAATATTTTACGGCTAATGTGGGTGGTCCCCATCTTACTACTGCCTTTTTGCCCTCGTCGTTTTCCTTGTCCTTCACATGAAGCCCTGGTGGGAGAACGAGGCTTTCAGCGCTTGCAAATCTAAACTTAAGAAAGCCAGTTTTGGCGGTTTGACCTGAAGAGTCGTCCACGAGAATGTAAATTTTGTCATCAGGATTTATCCCGGATAACTTAACATTTCGCCATGAAGCGGATATTTTAGCAAGAAGTTCGCCTTTTTCGCGTGCGGTATCCTCTGGTGTTGTCCTATATATAGAATAAGTTTTGGTGTCGAAAATTTTAGCATTAAATAGAACATTATAGAATCCGCTGTAGTAAAGATCGATTACCAGTTCTTTACGAGCAGAGTCGTAAAGGGCTGTGATATCATTCGGTGGTATTGGCGCCTCATCCTTTGGGGTTATTCCAGCTGTGTCGCTGTCCTCGAAAACTTTCTTTATCGGCTTTTCAACCTGCATTAACCGTAGTTTGTAAACATAGTGTTTTCCGGGTTCGATGGGGATTTCCTTGCTGCTTCGGTGAAAGAAACTCATCATGTCATATTTCACGGTGTACCTTGCGCTGTCGGTAACGAGGGAGACAATTCGCTTACAGTATTTGTAGAGAAGGTATTTTGGTACATCGTTTTCCTCTATAATTTGAAGACCCTTTGAGAAGAACTCGAGCTCGTCCTTTGATGGCAGAAGTTCTACGGTGAGCGGACCTTCGTAAGGCAACTTGAACCCGAATTGTGTCCATATGTTCATGGGCACTTTTTCCGAAGCGAGCTTTTTGAGCCTTACTGAGTCAGGAATGACGAGATAATAGTCTCCCTCGGCGAAAACATTGGGCAATTCGTCGAGCATCGATTTGGGCGGAACTTCAAGCTCAACCCGGTTAATTTTTTGGGCACCCATTGCAAGAAGTGATTCCTTATTTTCGGGGGTCATCCTGACCACATGAGCTATCGGAACATCATCCTTCCTTGGTTCGAGGTAGATATAGTAATCAAGTTTTGTGAAGTCATTGTAGGGTTTATTCTCGAGCACCGGTGAGGCAGTTTTAACCTGAAGCGGAGTCACCTTTTCGAACTCACCGCCCTCAACAGAGCGCAGTATGTAGTACTTTATGCCCGGAACAGTGGCGAAATGTTTCCATCGTATGTAGATGTTGTTCCCACCGTCACCGGGGATGTCAATAAGTTCTGGTTTAAGTGGTTTTGGAGGGTATGGGTTTTGGGCTGGCGCTATTGTTATTAAGACTACCAAAAATAAAGAAAACAAAAGGATGTAATATTTCATTACTCCTCCTTTCGGATACAGTAGTAGCTCTTAAAGTAAATACACACAAATAAGTATAGTCGTGAATCGAACGGCACAGCTTTATCGGTTGCTACTGGGATTCTCATTGTTACTCCAACATCTCGATGTTAGCTCTCGGGACCACCACCTTCTCGCCGTCAAGGAGCTCCACGACGGCGACTCTTGCTTTAGTCTCGCTTTCGAGTTGTTGCAATTCAGGTGGCAGTTCGACTATTTTACCTATTTTGCCGAAATACGGAACACGGATTATTCTCACCATCATGCCGAGCTCAAGCCCCCTCGTGGCAACCTGGGCGGTTACCCGCTGCTTGAGTTCATCCTTGGGTTCTTCCTGTTTTATTATTATTTCGGGTCTTATAACACCGGCCCGAATTTGAGTTGCCCCATTTATTGATGCGTTATAGCCATCATACTTTTTTAGTAGTTTAAATGTTTTTTCAGCCATGGGTATCTCTCCGAAGCCCTCGGTTAGTATAAGGGTCAGCGGTATGTCCTCGGAGCCAGTTATTGCCACACCAAGGTCATAACCGAGGAACTTCACGAGGTCAAGAGCGTCAATCCCGCCCGACACTATTCCCACGGCGCCTACTTCCTTCGCTTTCTCAATGACATCAACTGTAATGAGCGAGCCACCTATTAATATTGCGCCTTTATGGCTTTCGTCAATTTTATCAGCAACGAGTTTTTCGTCAGGGGAGTCAACGAGCATCCGCAGTTTACCGTACCTTTCACCGCCTACGCCAAAAATTCCCTGTATGAATGTTGCCCATGTTTCCACAAGTACGCCCTCTTCAGGGTAGACCTCTTTTATCACGCCAGGGATGTATGCTTTTAGCTCTATAGGAGTTGGTTCCGCGCGAAGAATTACTTGTCCAGTTATCTTTGAAACGGATTCAATGCTCCCGTCGAACGGTGCTTTTATCTGCGTTTTGAAAAGGCCGAAGAACCCTTTACTTTCTGCGAGAACCTCGTCCTTCTTGAATTTTTCGCCTACTTTTTTCAAAAGTATTGACTCTACCTCCGCGGGCTCAACCGACAGAAGGCCTGCTACATTTATTGTGTCTACCCTTCCCGGAAGGAACGCCCGGGCAACTACAGTATCGGGTTCAACCTCGTCACCTTCCTTTACGACCACCTCGCCCTTAAGCGGCAAAATGCGTTTTTTGCGCACCAATTCGTATTCTGTAACCCTTAATCCTGGTATGTAAACGTGTCCCATTTTTTACCTCTCCCTTTACAATCAGATTTTAACTAATTAACCTTTTATGATATAATTAAGCAAGTAAAATTTGTGAGGATTTTGTTTTGTTAAAATCGCTTAGGATGGCATGATTTATGGGAACTTTTGTTTTCGTTTTTGGCGTTTGTTCCAACTTGAAGGTTAGTTTTTGCTCATGGTAAGGTACGCCTCAATAAATTCGTCTATTTTGCCATCAAGAACTTCCTCAGGTTGTGAGCTTTCGAATCTCGTGCGAAGGTCTTTAACCATTTTGTATGGATGAAGCACATAACTTCTTATCTGGCTTCCCCACTCGATTTTTCGTTTTTGCTTCTCGAGTTCGGCTTTTTTCTTCAGTTCTTCTTCCTTTTTTAGCGCGAGTAGCTTAGCCTTTAGAAGTTTCATCGCAAGCTCGCGATTTCGATATTGGGAGCGCTCAGCTTGACAGCTGACGACGATGCCTGTGGGAATGTGGGTTATTCGCACCGCAGTCTCAACTTTATTGACATTCTGCCCACCATGACCTGACGCTCTGAATGTGTCTATTTTTATCTCTTCATCCTTTATCTCTATCTCTTCGCTTTCGGTGGTTTCGGGGTAAACAAAGACAGAGGCGAAAGATGTGTGTCTTCTGCGGTTTGCGTCGAATGGTGATATTCTTACCAATCTGTGGACACCTATCTCAGATTTTAGGTATCCATATGCGAACTCGCCTTTTATCTCCACTACTGCGGATTTTATCCCTGCTTCCTCGCCCTCGAGTTTATCCACCACAGTAGCTTTCCAACCTTTGCGCTCGGCGTAGCGAAGATACATTCTGAGAAGCATTTCTGCCCAATCCTGTGCCTCGGTGCCGCCAGCGCCAGCGTGTATTTCGAGTATAGCGTCGCCTTTGTCCTCTGGTGCGGAAAGGTAGCTTTGAATTTCAAAGTCGCGCAGTTTATTTGCCAATTCCTCTACTTCCCTGACAAGTTCAGGATAATCGGGACTTTCAGGGTCTATTAATTCGGCCAGTTCTGCCGTATCGTTAAGTTGTCGTTCGAAGTCTTCCGCGCGTTTTAGCAACTGTATGATATATTTCCTTTCTTCGGAAAGCTTTTGCGCGCGTTTCGGGTCGTCCCATATGTCGGGTTTTGCGAGTTCCTCGTCGAGTTCGGCTATGCGTTTACGCTTGCCGTCGAGGTCAAAGATACCCCCTTAGCCTTTGCCAGCGGGTTATGAGGTCATCTATGTTAATTTTGGTTAGTTCATTCATTTTCGTCGCCTCCGAGTGTTTTAATCATTTTCACCCTTAAAATATTGATTTAAGCAGAAAAATCCAGAGGAATTGTTGGGCTTTGTCTGAGAGGTTCGCTGTATCACTTCAAAACCAAGATTTTATTAGCATAGAATTTTCTTACATTGAGGCGATTGTAATATTAAGAAGATAAATTTTGCTCTTGATTGCTTTTACGGTTCCTCACACTACATTTCTTCCACAGCAGTTTTTATACTTTTTGCCGGAGCCGCATGGGCAGGGGTCGTTTCTTCCGATTTTTTTACCTTTTCGTCTTATGGTTTGTGGTTTTGCGCGTGCGGGGGCTTCGCGACCTGTGTTGCGGTCAAAGCCGGGACCCACAGCCGGCACTGGTGCCAGCTCTTCCTCAGCCGACTGCTGACCAGAACCGAAAACACTTTGAGCTACTCTTGCAACATCTGAAACCCCATAGCTTTGTGTGCCCTGGTGGACCTCTCTAAGGGGAACTCGCCTTTGAGGCAGTGGCATGCCGACTATCTGGGCGTGGAAGAATTTTAAAAGCGTTTGTTCACGGATGTCGTCTATAAGCTGTTCAAAAGCATCGAATGCTTGCTTTTTGAATTCTATTATTGGGTCGCGCTGTGCGTATGCCGCAAGCTGGCTCGATTCCTTTATCTCGTCGAGCGCCCGCAGATGCTCTTTCCAAAGCTGATCTATTGTGGCTAAGTATGCTGCGCGCTGAAGCAGCCGACAGTTTTCCTCGCCTATGATATTGCACTTCATTTGAAATGCTTTCAACGCGAGTTCATAAAGCTCGTCAGCGAGACTTTCGGATGGGTGCATCACATCCTCTGGTTTGTATCTTACAAGAAACACTTTTGCGAATTCTTCCGATAGTCCATCCCAGTCCCAGCTTTCGGGCGGTCGGTCGGGGTCAGTGTAAAGCTCCACGAGGTCCTCACAATATTCTCGCATCATCTTTTTGTAGTCCGGAATAAGATTCTGATTAAAGAGAATGTTGCGTCTCATGTTGTATATTACTTCACGCTGCTTGTTGGCGACATCGTCGTATTCGAGCAGGCGTTTTCTTATGGCGAAGTTTTGTGCTTCCACTCGTTTTTGTGCTGCAGCTATTTGCTTGGTTATGAGAGCGTGTTCTATGGGCTGTCCTTCGGGTGGGTTGAGACGCTTTATCATGTTGTATGCTCTATCACCGCCAGCGTAGAGTCTCATGAGGTCGTCCTGAAGGGAGAGGAAGAATCGCGATGAGCCGGGGTCACCCTGTCTTCCAGCTCGTCCTCTAAGCTGGTTATCTATTCTGCGTGCTTCGTGGCGCTCAGTTCCAATAATGTGCAGTCCGCACGGCACACCCTGCCTTATACACTCTTTGGGGTCAGCGGGACATGTCCATTCGTCTTTTTTCTCGGTTTTTATCGCACACTTGGGCTTCGGGAAGAAAAGCTTTTCGTATTTTCCCTCGGGTATAGCCTTTGAAAGCTCGAATCCCGGGAAAAGAGCCACCTTACCACCAAGGGATAGAAACTTTGGAATGTATTTGGGCGCATTACCTCGCGGCGGGAAGATTTTGTAGTCGAGTCCCATGTGTTTAACTATCGATGCGAGATTTTTCAGCACCTCGCCGTTCTCAGCAACGAGAAGGTAAGATTTGCCTTTTTTGGTCCCGGCAGCGATTTTCTCGACTATAGGCGTGAATACAAGTTCATAAGCTTTTACCACGCCTATTCCAAGCTTTATGTCGGTTCCTCGTCCCGCCATGTTCGTGGCGATAGTCACCGCACCGGGCTGCCCAGCTCGAGCGACTATTTGCGCCTCTTTTTCGTGATGTTTTGCGTTAAGAACGGAGTGAGGAATGTTTTTCCGCTTGAGAATTCGGGATAACATCTCCGATATTTCCACCGAAATCGTGCCAAGGAGACCTGGTTGGCCCCAATTCTG
>JAGGRZ010000141.1 GCA_021159335.1 bacterium | reverse complement strand
CCCACTGCGCACCTATAGTGTGACCGTAATAAACTCTTCCTCCACTCATATTGGGACGCCCCGCAACCCGCCGTCTGTAACCTTGCTCAGTGAATGTGCCATCGCCATTGTTAACGAACAACCAGTTGGGAAGAAGCCTATAGTTACCGACATATATGTCAAGGTCGCCGTCCTCGTCGAAGTCACAGGTAACGACTATTCTGCCGTAGTAGTATGGGGGATTGTTTATCACTCCCATTCCCACCGATTCCGCCGCTTCAACAAATGTGCTGCCCTCGTTAATGTAATAGAAATCGGGGAAATATACTCCGCCAGTATCAGTCCACACTTCGGAATTGGCGATATAGATATCGAGGTCACCATCGCGGTCGAAATCACCTATTCCAGGCGATGCCGAGGGGAATGTGTCAGAAATAGCTGCGCCAATGGTGCTCGTAACATCTGTGAATCTCCCAGCCGTCGCAAAATCATTTCGCCATAATCTATCAGGCTCTCCCAGCCCCATGAGCTGAATTATGTCAAGGTCACCATCGTTATCGAAATCCCAGAATGTCGTGCGGCCACCAGGCACGAGTCCAAGAGCAGCTGTTAGATCGCTGAATGTGCCATTCCTGTTGTTGTACCATAATTTCCCGTTTATGAGAAAATCCTCCCATCCATCACCGTCCATGTCGCCTATGCTTATGTGACTACCGCCTCTTATGTTGCTACGAGAGGTAACATCGGTAAACCAGTACGATGTCCTTATGTCAAAATACTTTCCGTAAGCCCTAATGCGGAATGGAACTGCTCTACCTGAATCGTCAACTATGTAGTACCAAAGGTGGGTGCTGTCACGGTATAGATGTCCTATGGGCGGGGTGTTGTTCGCACTCGCGTAGAAGTGAGGGTCGCCGGAAATAACCACAAACCCCACATGAAAGTCCCTTAATGGCTGAATAACAGGTATTCCTGTTCCGGTGTCTGTAAGCTCAATCCTTCGCCAGCCTACTGAACCCGTAAGGTCGATAGCCTTTGGTGTTATAAGCTCAACAGTAGTGTCGGGATAACCTGAAAAATCCCCCCATATGTGGAGTTCTATTTGCGCGGTCCCGCCGACATAAAGCTCAACCGAAAAAAGCGAGCAGGCATGTAAAGCAGTAAACCTGTTAGCCACCTTGTCGCCAGTAACAACTGCGAAATAACCTATCATCCTGTTCGTATCCCAGATGAACTCGGCATCAATCGTGGAATCGACTCGCTCACACGAATAGCTCCCTGAAATAGTTTCGGGAACAAATTCTGATGTCGAAAAATCGTTGCTCGGAAAAACAATGTTTAGGTAACTGATAATAAGCAAAAAAAGCGCAAAAGCTCTTGACATGTCCAGCCCCCTTTAAAGTTATCAAAATATTATATCAAAAAATGCTGACATTTCAAAACAAATGACAACAATATTTGTTGAAAAAACAGCCTATAATGGTTAAATTTTCTTAAGGCGAGGATTTATGAGCAGAATAATACCAATATTATCCGCGCTTGTAACGCTCCTTTCATCTCAAATTATCGTGAACGAAATAATGTTCAAACCATCATCTATACCCGAGCCTACACCTGAATGGTTTGAAATTCTCAATATTTCAGATACGACTGTTTGCCTTCGAGGTTTTAAATGGAGCGACCTAACCCACACTCCCGCTGTTATAACATACGATTCAATAATTCTTAAGCCGGGCGAGTTCGCTTTGGTGGAGGAATTCGGTTACAGGCTTGGATATTGCGCTAAAATAATCCCTGAAGCTGAATGGCAAAGACTTAATAATTCGGGAACAGACGGCGTCATACTTTACTCCCCCGATGGCATAGCCATCGACAGCGCTATTTATACTGCGGAAAACTATCCTTGCATCGACTACGGGGTTTCGCTTGAGCGGAAATATCCTCTAAGAAGCGGTAGTATAGCCTCAAATTGGAACTGCTCCACCAGCCGAACGGGTTCGACTCCATGTAAGGAAAACTCAATAACAACATCCGATACTATTGCCCCAAAACTGGTTATAACGGAAATCATGTTCAAACCGAGAGTATCATACGAAGAATGGATTGAGATATGCAATAATGGGGACACCACAGTTTCGCTTAATGGCTTTGTCCTATCCGATCCTCACTACAGCGGAATGATAAACAACGATTCAGCGATAGTTGAACCGGGTGGTTACATAATCCTTTCAGAAAGTGACATGGAAGCCGCATGCAGAGTAATAAGAATGCGTGCCTGGCCCTATTTGAACAACGAAGGCGACACGGTCTACCTTAAAACTGGTGAAGGTCTAATTGTTGACCAGGCGATATACACCGCCGCTACGGACTGGGATTACAATGTAAGCGCAGAAAGAGTTAGCATATCAGCCGACGGCACCGATCCAAACAGTTGGAAACCATCGCCAGCGGGCGCCACTCCGTGCGAGGACAACGCGGTATGGTCCCCCGTGTCGGAATCAAAAATATCGCTTACAATAACTCCAAACCCATTCAGTCCAGAAAGCGACGGCAACTGTGAATTATCCGTAAAAGCACCATGGAACGCGTCAGTTCAGATAAGAATCTACGACCTCGAGGGTAAGCTTGTGAGAGATTTCGGATATTGCAGAAGCGCGACCTGGGACGGCAGCGGGGCAAAACCAGGTGCATACATAGCCGCGGCAATAATAAAACAGGGGGATAAAATAGAAAGAAGGCTTGAGCCCTTAATCATTAAAAGGTAAGCCTATCATGAGGTTTGAGAAACCCATACTTATAAGCGTTATAGGCGTTGGTCACATGGGCAGGTTGCACGCCGCCAAAGTAGTAGAAAACGAAGATGCTGAACTCGTGGGCGTATACGATATTGACAGGAGAAAATGCCTTGAAGCAGCGGAACAATTTGAAACGAGAGCATTCGAAACTCTTGATGAGGCAATAGGCTACTCTCAGGCGGTGATATTAGCAACGCCTACCAGAACCCACGGTACTATAGGAACGCATGTTCTCATGCGGGCAAGACACCTTCTCGTGGAAAAGCCGATAGCGGGAAGCGTTGACGAGGCAGAAATACTCGTTAGTATGGCGAAAGAAAGAGATGTAGTTCTCTGGGTTGGACACATAGAAAATTTCAATCCCGCTTGGGTTGCAGCAAAGGAGTTCATTGAGAAACCATTGTTTCTCGAAATACACAGAATAAGCGGTTTTACGAGTCGTTCCACCGACATATCGGTTGTAGAAGACCTCATGATTCACGACCTCGAGCTTTTGGCAAGAATATGCGGCGATAAACTTAAAAATGTTCACGCATCGATGACGAATGTCCTTACCGACAAACCCGATATAGCCAATGCCAGGCTCCACTTCAAGTCAGGATGTATTGCAAACGTAACGGCAAGCAGGATTTCGAAGAAATCTATGAGGAAATTGCGTGTCTTTCAGAAAAACGCCTACATATCAGTAGATTTTAAAGATAGACGAGTTGAGATATATAGACTTCCAAAAAAGGGTGAGATAAGCGGGGAAATAGCTAAATTTGGGGAAGCGGAAATAGAAATACTAAGACCCCCCATACCTCAGCTTGACCCCCTCACCGAGCAACTAAAATTTTTCATCGACTGTATAAAATCAGACAGAAAGCCCGATTGCACTCCAGCTGTGCATGCGCTAAGGTGGGCAAAAATGATCACAAAGGAGGCAATCAGATGAGAAAGAGTATTATTTTAATGGTTATTTTACTTTCTATATTATTCATACATGCAGAAAAGAATTGTTCATGGCAGGAAATATATGAAAAAGCCATGTTTTTGGCATACGACGACAAGTATGATTCGGCGAGAAGTTTAATGAGTCAATTGAAGGACATATTCCAAAGGGACTTGGGGATAGCTATAATAACTTTTATTCAGGCAAAGGATCTGGAGGATTCAACGCTTGCTGCGGAAGCGCTTAGAAGAATTCCAGTTAAAAGTTGCAAGATAAAAGAGTATGTGCCACGAGAGGAATGTGACAGATTTCTTCTTGGCACGGCATTCATTTTCAAAGGAATGATTAATGGATTTCTTTACACACATGATGGAAAGATTTATAGGGTAAAAAGATTCATGAGTTGTACTAAATCTGGTGAAAAGATTTTTACCTCGCTGAAATATGGAGAAGGCATAGAGGGAGACATAGCAGCAATGATTGGGAATGTATGGTATTGGACATCAAAAAAAGCTGGTGCTTTGAGAGTACTTGGTTTGATGAGAAATAGAAAAGATGAGGGGCTGATAAAGCTTCAGGAAGGTGCAGCCAAAGCGAGGATTTTTGTTGATTTTGCAAAAAGTTCTGCTGTGGCTGCTTTAATAGATGATGGTAACATCGATTTCGCTGAAAGTATACTTAAGACGATTAAAAAAAGGCATCCTAATTCAAGAACAGCAATGTGGCACGAGATGGCGATACTGTTGAAAAAAGAAAAATATGATTCTGCTGTAGTTATTGCTGAAAAATTGCTCGATTTCTACAGGGAGAGAAGCAAAATTAACTGCGCCCAGCTTCTTCAGATAATTGTGGAAGCGGCAGAAAAGAAGGGGGATGAAGAAAGGGTTGAAAAGTACAAAACGGAGCTTGAATGGCTATTAAAGGATAAGTACATCAAATCATATCTTAAAAGAAAAAGTTATTAGGAATTGAACAAAAAAGAGCAAAGTTTTATACCAGGATTGGGACTTGGAAAGATTATATCAGCTTCGAGGAGAACTGATATTCCGTCTTTCTATTCGCGATGGTTTATAGAAAGACTTCGGGCTGGCTATGTTCTTGTTAGAAACCCCTTCAACTACTCGCAAATAAGAAAGGTTTCATTGCTACCGCAGGATGTTTCCGCAATTGTTTTCTGGACAAGAGATGCGACGCCATTAATTCCCTTTTTTGACGAAATTGAAAGTAAACTTATTCCTTTTTCTTTTCTTTGGACTATCACTGCATACCCAAAAGAGCTCGAACCAAACGGTGTAGGTCTTCAAAGAGGAATTGAGACATTTATTCAAGTGGCTGAAAGAGTGGGCAAAAAAAGAATGGCTGTTCGATATGACCCTATAATTATAAGTAAAAAATTCACTCCAGAATGGCATTTCAAGGTATTTTCAAAGATCGTTAGGAAATTAAAAAATTATACATCGAGGATAATCATAAGTCTTTTAACACCATACCCTACTGTTATGAGTCGTCTTAAAAGAATAGATGAAACCATTGTTACCAACCCTCTGGATAGAGATGATGTCAGGGAGCTTTTGGCTTGTATGTCCGAAATAGCAAAACAGAACGATATTCCGATATCAGCTTGTTCTATGGGCGGAGCGATGAAGGAAATGGGAATTGATGATGCACCTTGCATTGACCCCATATGGTTATCTAATGGCTTGGGAATAAAAGTTAAATACAAAAAAGATAAGGGCCAGAGACATAATTGCCTGTGCACTGAAAGTATAGATATAGGAAGTTACGACACATGTCCAAGAATGTGTATGTACTGCTATGCATTCAAAAGCCGAAGAAGGGTGTTAAAAAATTTTCTTAAACATGATGTGAATTCTGATATACTGACGTGATAATTATTAATATGGTGTTCTATGAGTTGAAATCGAATTAATCCGAAGCAAAATAGCGAATTATACTGAGCGTACATTTGTTCATAAGAGGTTAATAAAACCGCTTTTTTCAACAGAATTGATTTATGAACGATATTTCAACGCAAAATTAACAAGGAAACAAACAGCTTACTTAATGTAAATGATAAATTGTTTTATTACTTTCTCCCTTAACTGTGCTTTAAGAATATAAACACCAGATGGGATGTTATCCGGCTTCCATTTTAGGAGATATTTACCGTCTTTTATTTCCATCTGAGACGGTTGCACAACAAGCTTCCCATTGAGGTCGTAGATCTCTACGATTGGCTGAGATTGCGGGTTTCCGCTTAACTCTATATTTAGGGCATCGTTAAAAGGATTGGGATAAACGAGGACTGATTCCTCAAATTTCCTTTCCAAAGGCACTTTTAATGAAGTATTTATGTATTGATAACAGTATGTTGTGTCATTTGGTCCACACATATCGCATGTATCGTCATCCATAATGATGTGTTCGGGGACATTGTCAGCAAGGTGAATGCAAACCTTCATGGTTTCGTCGCTACAGAAGTTGGTCCAGAGGCCAGATATAGTTATTCTTGCACCAGGTCCAAGAGTAATATATGGGCTTGATGTGTAAAGTGTAAGGGTGTCTTCTATCACAACATAAAGTGAAGAGTCGGTTCTCACTCCTGAGAGCAGGTCAGTAAAATTGTAGTACGCCGTAAACGCATTTGTTGTGAATATATAACCATCGGCTGGATTTGCGCTCGTTATCACGGGTGGTTGCAGGTCTATGGTGAATGAACCTTCTTCCAGCATGACATTGCTATGACAGCCTTTGGCATCCTTGACATTTGTTACCTTGTATGTTATCGTCGTGTTGTTACCCCATTCTGTATCCGGAGTGAATGTTAGGTATGGTGGATCCCATGATAGTTGACTGCTGTCTATCGTGTATGTGAAGGTGCCGTAGAGACTTGTAACTCTGAATCTTATCGATGTGGAATCGATTGTAGTGTCAGAATCGGCTATGCTGACGACTATTTCTTGGTCGGGACAGGCTGTGAATACTGTAGTTGTTGGCGATGTGTCCGGTGGGCAGATATTGATTGTGTATGGGCCCTGGCAGGTGTCTATGTAAGATAAACCGCATGGTACCAGACATCCGTGGGTCGTATCTATTTCAGTCGAGCTACCGGTCTTCAATCTTGTTATAAGTGCAAAGCAGTTTCCTTCTATCGTGTCGTACGATGTTATGTGCAAGCGCCATGCGAAACAAAGGGTTGACCCGGGAGGCCAAGAGTAGAAATACCTAATCGTATCACCAAGAAGAATTGACATGGAATCGCCGGGTTCAATTTCTATTCTTGTCGTGTCTATGGTATCGCTGGAAGTGTTTGTAAAGCACACTGTTAGCACTCTTGCTGAGTCAACCATTGGTCTTATTGAATTCCACACTGTTGTCCATGATGCGGTCTTTGGGAAGTTAATTCCACCTGTTGCCGAGGCAACCTGATGATACATTGTGTCCCAGAAAGCAGTTGAACACGAACCACCTCCGAAGTAAAGCGTGGACGGCGTCATAGTGTAAATGATGAATCCTTCATCTATGGCTTTCATTTTTGGATTTGCATATTGAGGATAAGGATGAAGCGAATCTATAGCGTAAACTCCGCATGAGTCAGTCGCGCAGCCCGACACATCGAGTGCGCATGAGGGTTCATCTGTTGCGAGAAATACGATGCGTAGGGCATCTTTTCGCCATTGATAGTCGCTAAGAGCATGCCAAAGAGCTGTCCACACCCACTCATTGGAGGTAGGTTCACCAAAAGAATATAAACAAAATATATTGTTGCGTATTACTATGTAGCGATCAGTCATTTGATATCCTGCCATTGTATCATAGTCATGGATAAAGAATGTGTCGCCGAATGTTACCAAACCAAATTTTACATCATAGCCTAACGCATCTAATTGAGCAGATAATCCGTCCATTGCTGCCCTGACATTAGCAATGTCATCACCCATTGAGCCAGTGGTGTCAACGACAAACACCAAGTCAACCTTTACGCTATCCAGTCGGCAACTGAATTCAGGGATAAAAAGTGTGGTGTCATACATAGCTCTACTAAATGGAATTGCTCTTCCGCCGTGGTTGAGGTAAAGTTGGGTAACTGTTAGCGGACTGTTAGTTTGTGCGTTGCTCCTCTCGCTTGCTTGGGAAATCGTGATGAAACCTGTGAGAAAGGAAATTAATGTAAACAAAACCAAAATAGTTTTTCTCATTGTTGCACCCCCTTATTATCTCAAATACTTTACTTTTTTATAATATGTTTTCTCTCCTATTTCAAGCATTATTATATATGTCCCTGACGGGATGTTTTCTGGGCACCAGGTTATTGTGCTCATTCCCGGGTTAAGTCTTGAATCATATATTTTAGCTATTTCACGGCCATTGAGGCCAAGGGCGCATATTTTTACCCTTTCAGCCTTTGTTACCCCTATCGATAAAAATAGTTTGTCGTTAAATGGATTTGGATATGTGTGTATTAAGAATTTTGGTTTGCTAACCTCACCGATGGCTGTTGATATCTTGAAATATTTGCAATAGGTCGTTTCGTTTGGTTCGCCAAGCGGACAGGACGAGGTTCCGCGAAAAACATTGTCAGCAGCATGAACGCATATTTTGACGCTATCTTCAGGTGGGATGTGAAGTTCGTCGGCGCTGCCAGAAAGCCATATAGCCGGCGGCGCCAAAGAAACCCCGACGAAGGAACTGTCAATGGTGAATATGTAGGAATCGTTTACCGCGAAATAAAGCGTGCTATCAAATCTTATTCCGGATACAGAGTCCGCGAGTTGAAATTCCACGAATACCGATGCTGGATTTATGGTATCGCCGGTTGTGCACCAAGCTATGGGTGGTGTGGTATCGAGAACCAGGACTCCGCCAGCAGGATATTTTAAGCTGCAACCGTGGGTGTCATCGGCTGAAATAAGATAAAAACGAGTAGCGATGCCCTCAACAAGGTCGTCAGTAGGTGTGAATGTGAGTGTGTCAGATGATAAACCAAGGTGATCGGGGTAGCGGTAAATTGTCGTATCCGAGGGGGTTTGCACGAGGACCTCTATGGTTGAGGTGTCAACGGCTGAGTCGGGGGTGCTTATGTAGAATTTTATGGGGAATCTGGGCGAAGATGTGTAAATGG
Source organism: bacterium (assembly GCA_021159335.1). NCBI lineage: Bacteria > bacterium. The sequence continues at coordinate 5,234 of JAGGRZ010000141.1, read as the reverse complement.
TTTCACCGGGGACGGGAATGTAGGGACATATAGCATGCGCAACGGGTCCGTAGCAGGAGAAAAGGCGATGGTGCATGCAAGCTGAGACTGTGTCAGTAAAAGTTGTTCCTGCGCTGCTGTATCCAAAGATAGCTATTTTAAAGCAATTTTCGGGACCCGTGTATCCTCTCGGGCTTGATACGCGCCAGTTAAAGCAATGTTTTGTCCCGGGATGCCACGGGAAAAATCGCTGTCTTTGCCTGCCGTAAAGAAGCGTTATCGAGTCGCCAGGAAGAAGTTTCACATAGGCTGTATCAAAAGTGAATGGAGTTGTGTTGCTAACGCAAAGAGTTATGCTCTGTGAGGTGTCTATAATTGGTATTAAAGTATCAGTGAGAGCACGCCAATCTGTGTTACCCCAGAAAATTCTCCCGCCACTTTTTGTGGCTATCTTCTCGTAAAGTGAATCCCAAAGTTCCACAGGAGCAAGGTAGGAGCCTCTGTAAACTGTGTCCACAAGGGCAAATACGAGATAGCCCTCATTCACAGCTCTCATAAATGTGTTGGCATTAGGGGGATATGGGTTTAAGAAGGTGTCGGCGTATGTTTTGCATCTCGGGTCTGAACCGGGAACATCGAGAGCAGAAGATGGCGTTGTAGTCGCGAAAACTATTATTTTCAGTGCTTCCGGGCGAAGGTCGAACACATCCATGGCGTCCCATATAGCATCCCATACCCGTGGCGCCCCGAAAGGCGGTAAACCTATAGCCATGCTATGGAAACCATTAACTCGTGCGCTCACATAACTGTCCGTCATCTGATATCCCGGAGAGTAATCGAAATCCACCACAAATGGCGTTCCGCAGACTTTTATGAAGCCAAAGCGATAGTCGTAGCCAAGGGCATGAAGTCTTGCGCCAAGACCATCAAGGCTTGCCCGCATCCACGCTATACAAAACTGCATATCCCAACATGTGTCTATAACGAAAACTATATCCACGGTGAGCGAGTCGTTTCGGCAGCCACCATAATATGTGAAGCCAGTACTACTAACGAATATTGGACTTTGCGGAATAATATTTTTGTCCTGTTTCTTTGGACTTTGCGGAATAATATTTTTGTCCTGTTTCTGACTTGCAGACTGCGCTCCGGAAAATGTTGCCAGAACAATAACAATTGCCAAAAATATATTTAAAGGGAACAAATCGTTAGCTTTCCCCATATCCACCTCCAAATTTTCCCTTTAGTAACATTATAAACAAAAATTGAGCATTTTCAACAAATATTAATTAATTCTTGAAAAAAATTCGTTATTAAATACAGTAAAGTTTATGGGAAAGAGTTTTGACATAATCGTTGTTGGTGGTGGACACGCAGGTGTTGAGGCTTCTTTCGTTGGGGCGAAACTTGGCATGAATGTGTGTCTTGTAACCACTTGCGCCGATTCTATAGGACGCATGAGCTGCAACCCAGCCGTTGGTGGACTCGCAAAAAGCCGTGTCGTGCGCGAAGTGGATGCTATGGGTGGCGTGATAGGTATTGCCGCTGACAGGACAGCGATTCAATATCGCGTTCTTAACAGGAAGAAGGGCCCCGCGGTTCAGGCAACGAGATGTCAGAACGACAGAAAGCAATATGAAAAAGCGGTAAGGGAAATAATAATGAATGTCGAACGGCTTACGGTTGTTGAGGGGTCTGCGTACTCTATCCTGAGCGAGGGAAGAAAAGTTTTTGGGATAAGGCTCAATAGCGGTGAGGAACTGTATGCGAAGGCGGTGATACTTGCCACTGGAACATTTCTTGGTGGAAAAATATTCATAGGTCATGATGAGTTTCCCGGCGGGAGAATTGACGAAGCTCCACAGGAAGAGCTTGCTAAATCGCTGAGAAAGCTTGGTTTAAGAATTCTGAGATTTAAAACCGGCACGCCGCCAAGGATAAAGCGCTCAACAGTGGATTTTTCGCGTGTAACTATTCAGCACGGCGAGGACGATGTGGTGCCTTTCTCGATAGACACTGAGAGTGTGCTTCCCAAGGATGAGCAGGAACCATGCTTCATAACTCATACGACCCCTGAAACCCATAAGCTTGTTCTCGATAACATAAAGCTTTCCGCTCTTTACGGCGGTAAGATAGTGGGTGTGGGTCCTCGTTATTGCCCATCGATAGAGGTCAAAGTGAAGAACTTCCCCCATCATCCGAAACATATTGTTTTTCTCGAACCAGAGGGGAGGGGAGTTGATGAAATGTATCCCAACGGGGTTTCGAACTCGCTTCCCGCAGAGATTCAGCTCGCGATGCTTCGCACTATACCGGGACTTGAGAATGTTGAGATGACACGCCCGGGCTATGCAGTTGAGTACGATGTGGTTGAACCAGTTCAAATTTCGCATTCGCTCATGGCAAGAGAGGTGGACGGGTTATTTTTTGCGGGTCAGATAATGGGAACATCGGGCTACGAAGAAGCAGCCGGACTTGGTATTATAGCGGGAATTAATGCTGCTTTTTGGATTATGGGAGGATCGCCTCTAATACTCACGAGGGATAAAAGCTATATCGCGGTAATGATAGATGACCTCGTTACTCGTGGTGCAGACGAGCCGTACAGGCTTCTTACTGGCAGAGCTGAATTTAAACTTCTGCTGCGAGAAGATAACGCGTGGCTTTCTGTTTATGAGTCGATTCCGCACGATTTGCTCGAAAAAATTTCCGGCGAGCGTTTTCTTGTTATGAAAGAGTGGCACGAGAAGAGCTTGGCGTAGAGCAGGGAACGCCACTCTCAAAGTATTGCCGTCGCCCTGACGCCAAATGGGATATGCTCGAAAAAATCTACCCCGAAATAGCAGATTTGATGCCTCAGCCCAAAAGAACACTTGCTATCGAACTTAAATACGCAGGCTACATAGAACATCAGAGAAGGGAAGCCGAAAAGCTGCGCAAAGTAGAGACAATGACGATCCCGGAAGACCTTGAATTTGAGGGGATAGGCTTGCGTCGCGAGGCGGCTGAGAAGTTTGCCCGTTTTCGCCCGAAAACTATTGGTCAAGCCATGAGAATTCCTGGTATAACGCCGTCAGATGTGGCCGTGCTGGTGGCTGTGTTAAAAAAGTTGTTTCATGTGAAACATAAGCCCTAACTACTTATGAATCAAAGAGATACAATTGAAGAAGCACTTTTTAATAAAGAGATAAATTTGCCGAGGGATTTTTGGCATAAAATGGAAACATTCGAAAAGCTTGTAAGAACTGAGGCGCGCAAGAGAGATTTGCTTTCGGATTCCGATATCGCGAATATTTTCGACCGCTTCGAAAAGCTTGTAAGAACGGAGGCGCGCAAGAGAGATTTGCTTTCGGATTCAGATATTGCAAATATTTTCGTCCGTCACATTTTGGACTCGTTAGCGCCACTATTTTTTGTTAGCATTCCTTGCGGCACCGAAATTCTTGACTACGGTTCCGGCGCTGGTTTTCCGGGCATAGTGCTTGCGTGCGTCCTGACTAACTCTCGCTTTGTCCTTGCTGAGTCAAAAGCCAAAAAGGTCCAATTTCTTATGCATGCGGTGAACGAGCTGGAACTCAGGAATGTGGAAGTTTTTGCGGGCAGAGCAGAGGAGGTGAATAGAGAATTCGACTTTATCATGCTGAGGGCTACAGGACCGCTTAAACGAACCATCCCGACATCTTTGCGATTGCTTAGGAACGAGGGGAAACTTGTGGTTTGGGTTGGACCGAAATTCGTTGGTGAACTGGATTGGTGGAGAAAGTTTCTGCGGAAAAGGGGTGCAGAGGTTGAGTTGAAGCCTTATCCCGACTGGCTGAGCGGGGATAGGAAACTATCGATAGCAGTGATAGCTAAAAACATTGTTCTTTAAATTATTTATGCTTGCGAGAGCCTGTTTAATATTTTATTTTTAATTTCAAAAATGGAGGCACTGTTATGAGAAAAATAATTTTTCCAGCAATATTTGTGATGCTTTTTCTGAGCGTTTGTTCGTCATTTGAACTCGGAAAAGATGCTCTTGCGCAGGCATCTGGCGAAGAACAAAAAGAAGAAAGAGAGTCGAAGTCTTTGTTCTCGAGTTCACAGGTGCTTTCAACCAAGAAGGCGTTCCTGATGTCTCTTGCCATTCCCGGGACCGGTGAGCTTTACTGCAAAAGTATTATCAAGGCGGTGGGTTTCATAGGAATTGAGGCAATCTCCATAGGTGGGTATGCCTATTTTATTCATCAATACACGGTAAAGCGTGATGATTACAGGGCTTATGCTGATTCGCATTGGATAAGGGATGTTTGGATTAGCTGGTATGACAGCCTCTGTGCTCTTAAAGATACTAACGAGCTCGGGATAGAGAAACTTCCAAGCACCAAAACGCAGCAATACTACGAGATGATAGGAAAGTACGATTGGTTTGCTTTCGGCTGGGACGATATTATTGAGCGCGACGATTTCGACAGCCTCGTTCAGGCTACCTACGAGATAGCTGGTTATACTCCCGCAAGCGATGTGCACGATGAGGTTACGGCAAGGGTTCTTTCCAAGCTTTATTCAGCTCACAGGGAACATTACATGAACATGCGCAAGGAAGCGAACGACAAATATACTGTGGCGAAATACTTTCTTGGCGCGCTTATTTTTAACCACATAGTCTCCGCTTTCGACGCCGCGATAACTGCTAAAATACACAACGACAAGCTGTATAAAGGATTCACGGGTATCGATAAGGTTAGGTTTTCGACAAGGCTTGCTGTTAGGTCAGGAACTCTAACCCCACAATTTTTTGTAACGATTAAGTGGTGAGAAAATAAATATGTAAACTTTGAAAAATTCGGGAGGTGTGATATGAAAATTTTGAGAGTTCTTTTTGTATTAGCGATTTTATCGTTATCGATGGCGGACGAACTCCCGCCTCGAGCCGAAGCTTTACTCGATAGTATTCCCGACGACCCCGCAGCCTATAGAATCTGGAAAATGAGATTTCTTGAGGCAGCTAATGAAGGTGGTTTTTCTTCTTTTGCACCAGTCGTCATGGCTCCAATGGTCTTAACGACGCACAATGGGTATGTTCGCGCCGATGTTAACGAGACCACAGGTGTTTTTGAGGAAGGTGCCGACCCATCTGGAGGCGGCTCTTTCGTTAAGCTAACTTACTCCTTTGGCAGAACCTGGCATACTGAGTGGGTTATGTATTGGGTCGATAGTGTATGGGCGAAAACCGGAACATCATGGCCACCATCTATGCCCCCAGCGAGCAGCGT
>JAGGRZ010000140.1 GCA_021159335.1 bacterium | reverse complement strand
TATCTCAAGTCTGCCGTCCTCGTCGAGGTCAAAAAGCGATGGTCCACCGTAGGGATAACCATATCCGGCACCGCCTATGTCGCGTATTCGAGCACCTGTTCGACCGTTAAATACTCTTATGAAATAGTTCTGCGTTGCGAGAGCAAAAACTTCGACATTGCCGTCACCCTCTATGTCGCCAGCAGTAATAGCGTGAGCATTAGCTATTGTACTAGTTCGTGTTATAGTGCTTACTTCTGCTCGCCAGAGTTCAGTAAAATCGTGATTAAAGACTATTATACTATCTCGTCCGGCGGCGGATATAGGATTATGCGTGAATTGCACGCATATCTCAGGATGTCCATCGGCATCAACATCACCTATATAAGGAGTGTAAGCCGATACAACTCCTGGTGGATGCCAGTGAAATACGGTGTCTATGGTGGTATCATCAGCATGCTTTCTGAAAATAATAAGTCCACCGTTGCCTGAGGCATAATTTACTCCATATCCGACCACTATCTCGGGGAAACCGTCCTCGTCTACATCGCCCACCACGGGTGCGCGTGGATAACCAGGGATGCTCATCTCAGCTTCTATTATCGGTGTAGAAAATGCAAGACTTATTAAGCATAAAATTAAACTAATAACTGTAAACATTTTGCTCCCCCTTAAATATGTTTCTAAATATTATTATGTTTAATTTGCCCGAAATTTCAAGCATACATTTTTTCAATCATTAAGCCCAATCAGGAGGGTTGCCGCCCCATTTTTCGGCGTAAACTATTTCAGAAAGGGGTTTTCTTTCTTTTGTTTTGGGGACCTCGTCAGGGTATCCAACGGGGAATATCGCAACGACATGAGCATCCTTTGGTACCTCAAGAGCAGCTTTCATCATATCCTGATTGAACGCCACAACCCAGCATGCACCAAGTCCGAGAGCGGTGCATGCTAAGGCGAGATGTTCACCCGCTATCCCAAGGTCAACAAAGTGAGCTATATTGCCGTTGGTGTTGATGTAGTCAGTCGGGTAGGCAACAGCTGCTATTACTACGGGTGCCTGAAGAACGAAATCCTGCTCCTTGGTGGCTTCATATATTTTTCTTATTCGCTCCTTATCGGTAACGACGATAAATTTCCATGGTTGCCTGTTCCTTGCTGATGGTGCCAGTCGAACAGCTTCCATTAGCTGGCGAAGCTTTTCCGGTTCGACCGGTGTCGGCTTATAGGCTCTTATGCTATGGCGATTCTTTACTACCTCGAAAAAGTCCATTGTTACCCCTCCGTTCTATAATTTTATTTTCATCCCATCACGGGCTATTATTGCCGATTCGGGGAAGTCTTTTTCATCTCTATTTGGCGGAATGTGGGTTATTATAACCTTGTCGATTGAGTATTTGGGCAACCAGGAAGCGAACTCCTCGGGTGAGTAGTGCATGCCTTCTATTATCAGCCAAGCAAGTTTTTTGGGCATTATTCCATCGAGGTCTGATAAGGAACCTATATCGCCCGAGTAAATGCCTACTTTATTCTCGCACTCAACAATGAACGAGAAGCTCTCAAGTAAACTTCGTGGATGACGAAATGCATCTTCTTTGTATGCATTGAGATGTGAGTTTTTGTAAGGCGTTATCGTTATATTTCCCAGTTTCACGGGAACACCCGACTCCCATGGTTGCCAATTTATTTCGAATCCTATTCGCTCGTTCCACATATAGGACACATCGAGCAGTTCCTGTGCAACTTTTATCCCCTCACGAGGCATGATTATCGTCAAAGGCTTTTTTCTCGAAATAAGGTGCTGAAGCTGGATAAACAGTCCAAGACCGCCCCAATGGTCTGAGTGAAGATGCGTTATTGCTATAGCATCTATTTTCAAAGGTTCGAGGTTGCACGCCTGTATGCCACCTGCGCAGCCGTCACCGCAATCGAGAAGAATAGCATTCTCACCCGCCTCAAGCCAGAAGCACGACGACCGTTTGTTACCCGTTGGGAATCCTGCGCCGCTGCCTATAACTATTATTTGCATGGCGACTTAACTTGTAATTAAATTTAGCCTACGCTGTTTTTTTGACGGTTGACTTCACCCACCTTGGACTGCCGCCAAATAACACCTTTGAGTCAATTATTACTTTCTGGACGCCCTTTTTCGACGGTAGTTCGAACATTATGGGTGTTAGCGCCTTTTCCACTATTGAACGTAGTGCTCGTGCACCTGTCCCCTTTTTGGCGGCTTCTTTTACAACTGCATCTATAAAATCGTCGTTTATAACAAGCTCGACGCCCTCCATTTCGAAAAGCTTTTTGTATTGTTTTATAACAGCGTTTTTTGGTTCGAGCAATATTCGTTTTAGTTCTTTTTCGCCCAGCGGAGAAAGCGAAACCACCACCGGTAATCTCCCCACGAGTTCTGGTATGAGGCCGAACTTTATCAGGTCTTCAGGTTCCACCTGGCTTAGGAGCTCTTTTTTATCTCGCTTTTTGTGTGATTTCCCCTCGAAGCCTATAATGATTTCCGTTACCCTTTTCTCAACTATTTTATCCAGCCCTTCGAAGTGTCCTCCCGCTATAAAGAGAATGTTTTTCGTGTTTACTTTTACGAGCGGTTGTTCAGGGTGTTTTCTACCTCCCTTGGGCGGGACCATGGCATCCGTTCCCTCAATGATTTTGAGCAGCGCTTGCTGGACTCCCTCACCCGAGACATCGCGGGTTATGGACGGGTTTTCCGATTTCCTTGCTATTTTATCAAGTTCATCTATGTAAATAATGCCCAGCTCCGCGAGCGGAACATTGTAGTCCGCACTCATAAGAAGCCTTACTATGACATTCTCGACATCCTCGCCAACATAACCTGCTTCGGTAAGCGTTGTGGCATCAGCGATAGCAAAGGGCACTCTGAGAAATTTCGCCAGTGTCTGTGCAATAAGCGTTTTCCCAACCCCAGTGGGACCTATTAAAAGAACATTGCTTTTTTCAAGCTCTACATCGTCGTCACTTGAGGCTATGTGGTGCAGAACCCTTTTGTAATGATTGTAAACCGCCACAGATATGGCTACCTTGGCTTCCTCTTGACCTATAACATATCTATCGAGAAACTCCTTTATTTCCTTGGGTTTTGGCAGAGTATTTTCGTCGAATTCGAGTTGTGGCTTTTTATTCTGCGATTGTTTGCTGAGCATGTCGGCTATGGCTGTAGCGCATTGTGGACAGATAAGCCCGCCGAATGGTCCTCTTATTAGCCCTCCTACTTCCTCTGCGCTGCGACCGCAGAAACCACAATAAAGTTTGCCATCACGATTTTCATTGGGCTGTTTCATTTTTTACCTGCAATTTTTTGACTCAAAATAATTCTTAAACTAAATTGTCGCAAGATAAAGCTTTTTTGTTAAATTGTTTTGAGAAAAAGCCGACTTTTTAAAATAGAATTGAAAAACAGCCAAGATAGTATATTATAAATTTTGTAATGGCTATAGTTAAGAAAAATGGCATAGTTGACCTTTTAATCCGCAAAAATATTATATCAAAAGAAGCGTTGAAGAACCTACCAACCGATGCTCTTGAAAATCCCGTCGCTCATTCTGATAAGTTTGGCATTAGCAAAGAGGATTTGATAAAAATAGTTACGGATGCCACGAAAATCCCTTATGTCCCGCCCGATACCATCTCGCCAAGCAAAGAGGCTACAAAGCTTATTCCCGAGAAAGTTGCGAGGCAATATGGTTTCATCCCCGAGACGGTTGATAACGAGAGCATATCGATAGTTATGATGGACCCCACCAACATCGATACCGTTAATGTGGCGTCCTTCGTTACAGGTCGAGAGGTCAAGGCACGCTGGAGTGATGCTGACAAAATTTGGTCGCTGATAAACGAGTTCTACAACCCCCAAAAGACCCTTTCGGAAATAATAAGCAGGATAATCAAAAGTCAGGCAGACATGATTGACTATACGACAGCTAAGGCAGCCGACGAGATAGAGACTGAGGTCGAGGGCAAGCCGATAGTTCGCATAGTAAACATTATACTTTCGGATGCGATAAAGCAGGGAGCGTCGGACATTCATATCGAACCTACGGAACAGGCGACAGAGGTCAGATACAGGATAGATGGTGACCTTCACAAGATATTAACGCTCCCGAAGACAATTCATTCGGCAATAGTTTCGAGAATAAAGGTTCTCGCCAAGCTCGATATAGCTGTTAAGCGGACTCCGCAGGATGGCAAGATGCGCATAAGGATGGGGGAGAAGGTTATCGACATGCGAGTATCAACCCTTCCCACGGCATACGGGGAAAAAGTGGTAATCCGAATTCTTGACCCAAAGATGACGCAGCTTCCGCTGGAGGCGCTTGGTTTCCCCCCGAAGGTGGAGAAGCAGTTCAAAGAAGCGTGTTCCAAAACACAGGGTATGGTTATAGTAACTGGTCCAACGGGTTCTGGAAAGTCGACGACGCTTTATTCGGTACTTAATTGGCTTAAATCGCCAAAGGTTAACATAATAACTGTTGAGGACCCCATAGAGTATGAGCTTAAGGGGATAAACCAAGTTCAGGTTAATCCTAAAGCTGGGCTTACATTCGCTGCAACACTTAAATCTATACTTCGACAGGACCCCGATGTAGTGCTTGTAGGCGAGATAAGAGACCTTGAGACCGCGGAGATCGCGATTCGAGCTGCGTTAACTGGTCACCTCGTGCTCTCAACGCTTCACACGAACGATGCACCATCGGCGGTAACGCGACTCGAGGACATGGGTGTTCCGCGATACCTCATCGCTTCTGCATTAACTACGGTGCTTGCGCAAAGGCTTTTGAAGAGAATTTGCGAAAACTGCAAGACAGAAGTAAGTGTCGATTCTCTTCCCGATGAGCAAAAGGAATTCGCGAAAAAGTATGGGATAGAAAAGGTTTATAAGGGCAAAGGCTGTGAGAAGTGCAGGTTCACTGGATATAAGGGAAGGATAGGTATTTTCGAGCTTTTCGCCGTGGACCATGAAATTTCGGAGATGATAATAAAAGGCGCCACTGACATCGAGCTTAAGCGCTTTGCGGTTGAGAACAAGGGCATGATGACGCTTTTCATGGATGCTCTTGAGAAAGTAAAGCAGGGAATAACTACTATAGATGAGATGAAACGCGTGGTCGGGCTGAGGGACCCTCTCGAGGTAGAAAGAAAGTTGGAGAAGATTAGGGACAAGGCTTCAGAGAAAAGTGTAAAACCCTTGACTTCTGAAAAAGAATTAACCATGCCACCAGTGCAGACTGAAACACCTATGACTACCGCACCTACGAAACAGAGACCTTTAGCGTGGAGTGAGGAACTCGAAAGGGAAAGGATAAAGCGGCAGTTTTTTGGGGAGAATTATGCGAGGATTTCGTATCCATCGGGTGCAGCCGTGACAGAAAGGGTGTATGCACCAAGCAAAAACACCGTTCTTATAATTGATGATGACCCATTAATACGGCGCATGGTGAGAGCGCTGCTTGAGGGAGAGGGATTCACAGTTTACGAGGCTGAGAACGGAGCTCAGGGGCTTGAGATGGCAGCAAGAATTCGACCGGGACTTATAATACTCGATGTAATGATGCCGGTTCTTAACGGCTACGAGGTTTTGAAAGCCTTGCGTTCGAGGCTTGAGTTCGTGGACATTCCGGTTCTTATGCTTACCGCTGAGAGCGACCAGAAAAGTGAGCTTTACGCCCTTGAACTTGGCGCCGATGACTACATAAGGAAGCCTTTTGTTCCACAACTTCTGGTGGCGCGGGTTAAAGCGCTTTTGCGAAGGGTAGCGATGAGGGTTTAAATCACGGAGACCGCGGATACTCGGGAACCGCGGAGGGTGAGGTTTTTTATTTTATCACCACGAACTTCGTTATGGCTTTCTTTCCTTTATCGTTTGAAACGGCGAAATAGACTCCCGGGGCGAGGTTAAGTTTTACCGTTTTGTTGCCGCCCGAAATTTTCGCCGCCACATTCCCGCGGATGTCGTAGATTGTTATGTTATGCCGTGATGAGATATTAACCTTGCCACCATAATATA
>JAGGRZ010000139.1 GCA_021159335.1 bacterium | reverse complement strand
TTATTATATTGTAAATGCTATATTTGAAATCGACTCAAAAAGGGGGTAACTTATGAGATGGATTATTTTTATTTTGGCAGTTTGGGGGATTATAGCAGGTTTTGTTCTTTCTTCTTTGACCGTTAATAACATTATCATCGGTATAATTATTGCCGTATTGGGGCTCCTTCTCACAAAGACCAAAGCTTTTGCCGGTTGGATCTCGTTCATTTTGGGCTTATGGTGGATTGTAGCCTCATTTATTATTAAGGCTATGAATGCTGCCCAGTGGAACAATTTCATCGTGGGAATAGTGCTCATAATAGTTGTCGGCTTGCTTTACGGAAAAGCCAAAAAAGAATGATTTTGCTGATTGAATAAGTTTTTTTCTTATGCCCCTTATAAATTAAGGGGCTTTTTATTTCTAAATCCATAAATCATGTGAAATTTTTCTTTTGCTTGACCCTGCCTTCTTTATTTTTATAATTCAAAACATTTTGCGGGAAGGTTTGCTATGGCAAGAATAGGTGTATTCATATGTCATTGCGGGCATAACATAGCTGGTTCAGTTGACATCGAGAAGTTAAAAGAGATGGTCTCCAAAATAGACGATGTGGTTTTCGTCACTGATTACAGGTATCTCTGCGCTGCACCGGGACAGGAGTTGCTTGGCAGAATGATTCAGGAACAAAATCTCGATGCTGTGGTTACTGCGCATTGTTCACCGGTTCTTCACGAAAAAACATTCAGGAATGTCGCGGTAAAGGCAGGTCTTAACCCATATCTTCTCGAGGTAGCTAACATAAGAGAACAAGCCTCATGGCCCCATTGGCATCAGCCTGAAATGGCAACCAAAAAGGCTTATCTCATCATACGGGAGACGATAGCAAAAGTTAAGCGTAATCTTGCTCTCGAGGATAATTACATTCCTGTGACTAAGAAAGCGTTGGTGATAGGTGGTGGTGTGGCAGGTATACAAGCTGCTCTCGACATAGCTGATGGTGGATATCAAGTCTATCTTCTTGAGAGAGAGCCCTCTTTAGGTGGTAAAATGGTTCAGCTCTCAGAAACATTCCCAACCCTTGACTGCCCCCAATGTATACTGACGCCCAAGATGACCGATGTCCAGAACCACCCCAATATAAGAATCATTAATTACGCTGAGGTCGATAATGTTGAAGGTTTCCTGGGGAATTTTAAGGTTCGAATAAGACACAGAGGCTCTTATGTTCATTATGACCAATGCACTGGCTGCGGAAGCTGCGAAGAAGTATGCCCTACAAAATTGCCTAACGAGTTCGAGCGTGGTTTAGCAACGCGGAAGGCGATATATCGCCCATTCCCTCAGGCGGTGCCGAATGTCTATACGATAACCAAGAAAAACGATTGGCCACCGTGCCGTTCGAGGTGTCCAGCTCATCTTAATGCGCAGGGTTACATAGCTGCTGCTATGGCCGGAAGATTTGATGTGGCGATAGATATAATAAGAAACGAATCGAATTTTATTTTTGCTGGTGTGGCGGGCAGAATTTGTGCAAGCCCGTGCGAAAAGGTTTGTCCTCGAGGGAAAATTGACCACCCTGTTCATATAAGACTAATAAAGAAGTTCGTTGCCGATTGGGAAGTCCAGCAGGGTGAAATCAGGCAGGATTTAACTGTTCCCGAGGAGCGGGAGGAGAGAATAGCTATTATAGGTGCGGGTCCCGCGGGTCTTCAGGCTGCTTTTGAACTCAGGAAGAGAGGCTACAAGGTCGATGTTTTCGAAAAAGGGGACAAGCTCGGTGGTGGTCTGTGGAACCTTTCGGATAAAATTCTGCCAAAAGATGTCTTAAAGCGAGAATGCGAACTTGTGGAGAAGATAGGTGCTAAAATTCATTTCAACACGGAGATAGGTAAAGATATCAGCTTCGAGGAGCTCGTTAAGGATTACGATGCTGTGCTTATAAGTGTTGGTTCATGCAGGGCACAGCGTGAGAAAAAGCCCGGGATTGACATATCATTCGTTCCCGATGAAATGGGAATAAAGAACGATAAGGGTTACATTGATGCTGATCTGTTAACTTGTGCTACTGCGCATCCAAAGATTTTTGCTGCTGGTGGCACCACGGGACCTATGACATTTATCGATGCGGTTGGCGCGGCGAAAAGAGCAGCCGAATCCATTCACAGGTTCATAAATGGAATGGATATGGTCGAAGGGCGAGAACGAGAATTGCCTTACGACAGCGGTCTTGTAGGAAATGTTGGAATGGCTTATAATGTTGGCAAGCCAGATGTTATTAAGAAGAAAAAGGAACTTACTTCTGATGAAATAATAGAGGATGCGAAACGGTGTCTTTCCTGCGCTGGTTGTGCAGAGTGCCATCTTTGTGAGGAGGTATGTGACCCCAAGTGCATAGACCATTCGTTTGGGCCGTTCTATGAGGAAATAGAAGTGGGTGCCATTGTGGTTGCCACCGGATTCGAGCTTTATCCTCTCAAAGACATCCCCGAATATGGCGGTGGTGAGATACCGGATGTTATAGACGCGCTTCAGTTTGAGAGGTTGCTCGCAGCATCTGGTCCCACTGGGGGAGTAGTTAGACGACCGTCGGATGGTAAAATACCTAAGTCAGTGGCTTTCGTTCATTGCGTTCGCTCTCGTGACCCTGAGCACGGGATGCCATATTGTTCGAGAATATGCTGCATGTATCTCGTTAAGGAGGCAATTCTCTACAAGCAGTCTGTTCCCGACGGCAAGGCATTCTCGTTTTACATTGATATAAGGACAAACGGTAAAGGCTACGAAGAATTCTACGAGCGGGCACGAGAAAACTACGATATAGTTTTCATACGGGGCAAGCCAGCAAGAATTGTCCAGAACGGTGATAAAGTTCAGGTTTGGGGAACCGATACGCTGACGGGTAATACTATAAAGCTTGATGTGGATATGGTTGTCCTGGCACCAGCGATGATTCCCAGCCAGTCAGCTCTTGAATTAATCAAAAAGCTGAGACTCGCTACCGACGAGTATGGCTGGGTCAAAGAACAACATCTCAAACTTCGTCCCCTTGAGGCTATGACGAGCGGAATATTTATAGCTGGTGTTGCTCAGTATCCAAAGGACATAACAGACACTGTAGCTCAGGCATCGGGTGCGGCGTCCAAGGTTCTCGACCTATTTAGTCAGCCGCAGATAAAGCGTTCGCCGATAATAGCGCGAGTTGATGCGGATATGTGCGCTGGCTGTGGATATTGCGAGAAAGCGTGTGCGTATGAAGCAATAAAAGTTGACCCTGTCCTGCGAGTATCTCAGGTTAACGCTGCGCTTTGTGAGGGCTGTGGCGCATGTGCCGCTGCTTGTCCGTCGGGTGCAGTGCAGCTAACGAATTTCTTCAAAAATCAATTGCTGGCTATGGTAGTCGAGGCAACGAGAGAATACGAGTGAAGATGAGTTCTTTTTGATGTGGTGCTGGGTGAGGTGGCAGGGCTTAGTGCATGAAAAACAATTCTAATAGAAGTTTCAAACTTGTTTTGAGCTTCATTCCTATATTGTATCACAACAAAAAGTCGGATAAAATATTATAGTTAAATTTATACAAACCTTTCCAAATTGCGTGAAAAATAATTGTAAAAACTCAAAACATAACTTATCTTATGCGAATTAGCATGAGCGGAGGTGATATAAATGAGGATTTGTTTTACTTCCGACCAAAATAATGGGCTGGACAGTGTTATGAGCTATCACTTTGGACGCTGTCCATATTTCGTTATTGTGGATGTTGATGAAAACGGAAATGTTTCGAATGTTGAATCAATCCCGAATCCTCTCGCCGATGAACACAACCCTGGAGAACTGCCCTCGTTTATGAAATCTAAAGGAGTAGATGTAATAATAACAGGCGGTATGGGTCCGAAGGCTCAGCAATATTTTGCCAGTTTTGGTATAAAACCTGTTATAGGTGCCTATGGGAGAGTAAAAGATGTTCTTGAGGAGTACCTGAAGAATAAAGTACATTATGCTCCCGGTCCCAGTGTAGGTGAAGAGCCTTCTGAGGAGAAAAAATCAGGAAGCGATGAAGTAGAAAGGCTTAAGAAAGAAGTTGCTTTTTTAAGAGAACAGCTCGCGGATTTAAAATCTTTGCTTAAGAAAATTGAAGAAAAATTAAAGTGATATACTTTATCCTAATATATAAAAAATAAGGTAAGAATATTTATATTTTAATGCATCATTTTTCCACTTGCGCCTTTAAATCGGAAAAACTTTTTCCAATTGGCTCGTAACAGTCTTTAAAAAGAAAAGCAAAATAGCTGATTTCGGAAAAATTACCAATTTTATAATCTCTATAGCAAAACATTCAAAATTCCACCCACAATAACTGTTGATATCAGCATTATCCCTATCGATTTTAGCATGTCTTTTACTCCGAGCTCCTTGGCCATTGTCGTGAATGTTGCGACGCAGGGGAAATACATTGCAAGAATAACTGAGGCTATAACGAGTTGCTTGAGATTTAATCCAAGTGGAGCGAGCATGCCGACAGCAACATCCTTTCTCAGAAAGCCTATTATAAGTGCGCCAACCGCTTCCTCGGGAAGCCCGAAAAGACCGGTTATTATAGGTTTTGTGAGATTGCCGATAAATTGTATTATGCCCAGAGTGTAGAACGCGTTAACGATGAAAACGCCAAAAAGGACGAACGGAACTGCTTCTTTGAGAAACCATTTAACTCTCATCCACACTTTTTTCATTATAGTTGGTAGATGCGGAAGCCTGTAAGGCGGTATATCCATGAATATTTCTGGGCTTTCACCCTTGACGATTTTGTTAAGAATGGTCCCGAGGATTACCCACACTACAAACAGAGTTCCGAAAACGAGCCCCAATCCTTTTGCGCCGTATTTCCCCACAAGACCGATTATCATAGCTATTTGAGCCGTGCATGGGACAGCAATAGCCATTAATGTCGCTGCTATAAATCGTTCGCGCTTTGATTCGAGAACTCGCGTTGCCAGCGCGCCTGGAACATTACATCCAAGCCCCAGAAGCATAGGTATGATACCCGCTCCATGAAGACCAAACCTATGCATGAACGAATCCATTAAGACGGAAAGGCGGGGTAGGTAACCGAAATCCTCGAGAAGAGACAGTATAAGGTAAAATGCAAATATATATGGAAGTACTGCTGCAAGAGGAACATATAAACCAGTTGACAATAGTCCCATAGAACTCATATAGTCTATCTGCCCGTCGAAAAGCTTTCCGATGAGAATGTCGTGAAAGGCAGGATATGGGCTCAAAAGTTTTGATATTAACATTATTACTGGTGTCCAAAGATGCTCGAAAATAGGGTCGAAGATGTAACTTATCAAGGTTTCACCGATGAATCGAACCAGCCAGAAACTTAAGTAAAGTATCACGATAGCCATGGGGATACCTGTGTAAGGGAATATGGAAAGCTCTGATAGTCTATCGAGCAAAGTGTGGTGGCGATGAGTTATCTTTTGAGTTTTTTCGATTATTTCGCCTATGGCTTTCCACTTGTCCTCAAATTCGAGTGAACTTGCTTTTGGGGTCAGTATTTGTTTGGACAATTTATCAATGCCCTCACCACTTAGCGCACATGTTGGGATGCACGGAACGCCAAGAATTTGCTGTAACTGCTCGATATCTATTTTTATTCCCCTGTGTTTGGCTTCGTCCCACATGTTAAGAGCTATCACCATTGGTTTTCCAGTTTTTATGAGGTCAAGTGTGAGGTAGAGACTTCGCTCAAGGTTCGTTGAGTCTATAATGTCCACGATAACATCTGCTTCGTCGACGAGGTTGACCGCAACCTGCTCAGCTCGCGATGTAGGTTGAAGGCTATAGGTTCCCGGCGCATCGATTATTTCGACCTTTTTGCCACCAATATGCATGAAGCCTTTGGTGAACTCTACAGTAGTGCCGGGATAATTTGAAGTTATAACATTTATACCAGTAAGGCGGGAAAATATGACGCTCTTTCCAACATTAGGATTTCCTATGAGAAGGACCCTCATTCGAGAACCTCCACAAGGATTCTTCGCGCGATTCCGAACCCGATAGCTATCTGTGCGCTGCCCACCTCGATTATCGATGGTCCTCTATGAAACAGCCCCGAGAGCTTTTTTATTTCGATACCTTCTCTTATGCCCATGGAATAAAGTCTTAACCTTGCTCTGTGTCCACCATGAATTCCTATTATTCTCGCTCTTTTCCCTGCGGGAAGTTCCG
Organism: bacterium; assembly: GCA_021159335.1. Classification (NCBI taxonomy): domain Bacteria; species bacterium. The sequence goes on along the minus strand of JAGGRZ010000139.1, from coordinate 4,624 downwards.
CAAGAGTTATGTATTCTCTCATTTCCTCTTCCTCTCCGAAAAAGTTTTGTGAAATTCCTTGATAAGCTCGTTTTTCAGTGTCTCGCTTTTCTGAATGAATTCGAGGAACGCCAATAGTCTTTCCATGCCTTGCTTGTTGATGTAGTGTTCGATTATGCACGCATTCTCCTGTGCTGATTCCTCGTCGAGACCAAGTATATCTTTGAAAAATTGCTTTAGAATTTTGTGGCGTCTGTAAATCTTTTTCGCAACTCTTTTGCCAGCTCTGGTTAGTCTAACATAGCCATATCTTTCGTGTTCTATGAGCCCCTTTTCGGAAAGCGTTTTCAGGGCATCTATTACTGATGATGGTTTAACATTTCTTTGCTGTGCGATTTCCTTAACTCTTGCTACTTTGCCCTTCTCAGATAGCAACAATACGGTTTCCAAATAGTCTTCAAGGCTTTGGCTGAGTTTCATTTCTCATCTCCTGATAGATTACCCTAATAATTTTAGAATAATCTAACATTTTTATACAAAAAATTACAAAAATCTCTTCTGTCAAGTGAAAACTTTTAAACGAAAATCATTTTCAGGGCAACTATTGTCAAAAGGATCGCGAACCCGATGTAGAACCATTTGCTTTTTTCCATTTTGTTATGGATGTAAACGCCGATTTGAGCTCCTATCATCGCTGGAAGCCCTATCATCAATGCGCTCACCACATTGACGGTGCCTATTGTTGCTGGTGGTGCTTCGGGTACTGGTATACTTAGCGTCATCCGGAATATCAAACCTATTATGGATGCTATAAGTGCGATAAAAACTGATGTGGCTGTGGCGTTTATTGGCTTGTAGTTTAGTATTGCGATAAGTCCGGCGACTACGAACACGCCTCCACCTATGCCAAGCATGGCTGACTTTACACCAACTATTATTCCCAAACCAAAAAGGAATATTTTTATTTTAAGCGGCATTTTGTTTTTGTACTTCGGGTCCTCGTCCCATGAGAGTTTTGGTTCCTCGGTTTTTACGAAAGCTTTTTTGAACATTCTTGTGGCGGCCCAGAAATTGAATATGGCGAGTAGATATCTTAGGGGGTCGCCGCCGATTTTGTTCGTTATAATAACGCCGAACATGCTGCTTAGTATTACACCGATAAGAATCGGGGCGGCTGTTTCGTATCGTATATTTTTGTATTTTATCTGTCTTGTAACGGCGGAGCTTGTTGATAACATTATCGCAAAAAGGCTTGTTCCAGTTGCTATCAACATTGCAGAACCGCTGTCAAAACCTTTTGACATATATATAAAAAGCAGGGCAGGCACGAACACTGCACCACCACCGATGCCAAAAAATCCTGAGAAAAAACCTGCTAAAAGCCCGAGAAGTAATGTTAAAAAAGTTAACATGATCTGTTGGGTTTATCCCTTTCTACGCAGGTAGTCCCGCAGTTCTCTTTCTTTTTCCCTTTCAAGTTGCTTTTGTATAAGATATTGTTTCTTCTCGTATTTTTTTCGCCCTTTAACGACGGCGATTTTTACTTTGGCTATACCCCTATCGTTGAAATATATTTCAAGAGGGACTATTGTATATCCTCTCTCTTCGGTAAGGCTTTTTAAGCGCACTATTTCTTTTTTGTGCATTAAAAGTTTTCTTTTCCGTTTTGGCTCAGGAGAGTATGCTGCTGATTTCTCGTAGGGTGAGATGTGCATATTATAAAGCCACAGTTCCCCATTCTTCACTTTTGCATAAGAATCCTTTAGACTCACTCTTCCCGCGCGTAGCGATTTAACCTCCGAGCCGACAAGTGCGATGCCCGCCTCGAATGTTTCTATTACTTCGTAATCCCTTAGTGCCTTTTTGTTTTTGCAGACTATTCTCATTAATTTTTCCTCTTGACAGCAATTTCGGCATTCATAAGTTAAGATATGAATTTGCTATTGCAAGCGATAAGTTAAGCCGAGGTGGCGGAATTGGCAGACGCGCTAGATTCAGGGTCTAGTGAGCGTTAAGCTCGTGCGGGTTCGACTCCCGCCCTCGGCATTAGTAAATTATCATGTTAAGAATGGTTACAATCAGAAATTTTCAAGTTTTTACAATGATAATTTTCTTCTTTTCGTTTTCTATATTTTTTGGCTGCTCCCAAAATCCCGAACAACCCGAAAACACAGCAAATAAAAGTGATACAATTTATGTTTATGATACAATTTTCGTAGTTGACACCATTTTTGTGTTAGATACCCTTGTTGATGTTGATACTTTGATATTCTATGATACACTCTACATTAATGACACTGTTTTAGTAAGGTTGCATGGAGTTTTTTATATAAAGTCTGGCTCTATTATATCACCTTTTCTTCGCGATGCTGAGCCCATTGAGTTCTTAATTCTGTCAACATACAGCGCGGATTCAGTTGACGCCTCAATTCTTGTTGGCGGCGATTCTGTTCCCCTTGAATGCATACGCAGGACATCGGGTGTGGTGTTCAGAGGATACTGGTTTCCCGATGATTTTTCCCCACATGAATATGAAATAAATGTTACCCTATTAAAGCATAATGGAGACACACTGGCAAGTATAATAGATACAGTGAAGGTTGCGATGATCGGAGTTTCACAAGTGACATTTATCAATTCTATTCCATATATATATTACAAAGCTAAACCTGGCCGCAGAGATTATATAGTAATCAGTGATACGATAGCTCACTGGCGTATAGGCGGCGGAAATTCCATCGTTGATGAATCAGGAAACCCGCTTCCCATGCCCTCTTTTTGGACTTCTGTTGACTATCCGCCATTCAAATACATAGGGAGAGAGAATTATAATATTCCTGCTGTATATAAAATTGGTGATTCTGTTTATGTAGAGGCAGTAGTGATATCAAACGAATCGATATATGTGACTACTGGTGTTGACACCATGCCCGTCACTCCACCTGTTGATACAGTACAGCTTAAAATACCTATTGTGTTGCCGGAAAGGATAGGTATTTATGATTACAATATAAAGTTCAATTTTTTTGATGCTAAAAAAGTAAAAATATCAGGTTCATTTGTGACTAATCATGTTTTTTATAATATTTTTTCTGAACCGGTACTTCTCGACTCAAGGGCTTATGGTGGTTCGCCACCTTATCCATGGCTTGCGGTTTTAGCGTATGACCTGCAATGGTGCGATGGTGCTATGAATATGCGCGAGGCTCTCGCTGACTTAAGACAAGCTTTGTATTACGATATGGGGCTATATTATAGCTCGAGAAATTATATACATTATGATGGACCTTATACAAATTGGGAACGCGTATATCTCCATCTTGGCGAGTTTCTGGACCTTGAGAATGGGAATCATCTTTATTGTCATGACATGGCGCTTATATTTTCAGCCTTCGCCGGGAATATGGGAATAGCATTGCCTGAACTTTATCTTGGTGTTGGTTTTCGTACCTATCCTATAAGAGGAGTAGGTCATACAGGTTGGACCACATACTCCTGGACCGCTCATGGAATTAATTCGCCCGACAGTGGAGTTACTGTATATGATGCTGTTTTAAACCTCGATGGTGATGGTGACCCATCAAGCTCACCACATATTGATTGGGATGTTATAGCGTTGCCTTTGGATGTGTATCTTCGAACGCTATCTCCAGCGCCGCCCGTTGTTAGGGGAGTTTACTATCCATATATATTATAATTTTAACATAATTGTATCTCGGAATATACCTCGCGCACCAAGTGATTCTTTGAACCGTGCAAGACCAAGATTGGGAATGTTGTTAAGGGTGTATGTTCCGAAATCCAGCCAACTGTAGCCTCGATTTATCCCCCACCGCATAATCTCCGCGAAGGTCAGGTTCAGTGGCCTTAGATTTTGATGGTCGTAATCCTGAGTTATATAAAATGATAGCAATGTTTGCTTGTTGCATATGAATATAGTCGAGCCCGCTATCATCTTTTCCTCTATGAATGCGCCGAACAGAATGATTTTATCGGGGAGAAGCGATGTTAATTTATATATTTCGCTAAGAGTATGCGTGGGTTTTACTCCATGTCTAAGTTTAAGGTTTCTCTCTAATAGCGTGTAAAATTCTTCCCATTTATTCGTAATCTCAATTTTTATGCCCGATTTTTTCGCTTTGCGCATGGCAGTTCGGGCGGTAGTCTTAAAAAGTCTAAGGTTTTCGTCAATCGAATTATATAAACGAACGACTGATGTCAACTCTCTTTTCTTATATATGCCTCCTGACACAAAGAGAGCAAAATCTATATGGTTTTCCGGCAATTTGTAATAAATCCATGGCGGACGCGTCAACTCTATGCCTTTGTATCCCTTTTGTCTTGCAAAGTTTATAAGCGCATCCACCAACTTCAGCGCTTCAGAAATGCCGCTTCTCGTTGAGGTTATTATACCGTCAAACGATGCACCGGGATGTGAAACCAGCCAGACCCCATCTTCACGCTTTACCTCAGCTGCTGGACATATAGCAACAAGTTTGCCCCGCTCAAAGAACATGAGATGTCTATGTTTAAAACGCTCTTTGGGATGGTAGTCAAAGAATTTCTGATAGGCAAATAGTGTTCCATTATTTGAATCATCCACGAATTGTTCCCACAGGTTTCTATATGTCTCTTTGTATTCTAC
>JAGGRZ010000138.1 GCA_021159335.1 bacterium | reverse complement strand
TCTGAAACATTAAATAAAATAAAAAATTCATAGTCCCATTCTATAATTCAAGTTGAATTATTAGAATGGGACGGATTATTGTCTTTAAAGAAGGGTGATTAAATATGGCTTCAAATTATCCAAATGATTATGATAGTTTTACAACTTGGCAAGATTTTGTTGATACTATAACTGCTTCAATCGTTAATAATATTCAAGATGCGATTGTTGCTATTGAACAGACTTTAGGTAAAAATCCCCAAGGTGATTATCCAACAGTAAAAGATCGTTTGGATTCATTAGGAAATGGAACAGGTAGTGGTGGTCGCTGGCAATTAATAGAAGAAGTTATTTTTACTGATAGTGCTCAAACTTATACATTTTCAAATCTGAATGGTAATAATGATGAAGAATATTTATTAAGTTTTAGAATTAGAAGTCAACTTAATACTTCTGCAAATATTGAATTAAGATTTAATAATGATAGTGAATCAAATTATGATAATCAAAGATTGATAATTAATGGGACAACTGTTGACGCTTCTTCTTGGAATGGCAATGCATTGGAAATAGGACAACAAAATCCAACAAACAACTTTATCATTTTTGGAGAAGCATATATTTTTGCAAAATCTGGATATTGTAGAACTTTAATATGTCATTCTAATAATCATGATTCTTTAATGGCAAATATAAAAGCTTATCGTTATGGTGGGCATTGGAAAAATGGTACAGATAATATAACATCTATTACAATACGTGGAACTTATTCAGGAATTTTAGGTGCGGATACTGTATTAAGACTTTACAAAAAGATATAACGTTTTAATTTTGTTTCAAAATGATAAAAATAGATACAGTAGAACTTCCAGACCTAATTTGGGTAGATGAATTTGATTATCTGCCCATATCTTCTTCCAAGGATAGAACTTTGGGATATAATGCCTTAGTTTGGTCTTCTAAAAATAAATTTCAAAGAAATATTACACTACAAGGCGATGAAAATAGAGCTTGGTTAACCAGAAAACAAGTGAAAGAATTAGAAAAATTAGCTTCAATTCCCGATGCTGTTTTTGATTTTGAATATAATGGAAAGAAATATAAAGTCAGATTTAGACATGAAGATACCCCAATTGAAATGTATCCGATTTTACCAAGAACTAATCCAGATGATGAAGATTATTATTATGGAACTATAAGATTGCAAGAGGTTTAAATAATGTCGCAAAATTATAATATAGATTCATTATTACAACAGCTAAAAAATGAAAATTATAGCATAGATTTATTGGCGCAACAATTAAAGAATAAGAATTATAATTTAGATTCATTATTTCAAGCAATTGTAAATGAAAATTATAATATAGATTTATTAATTCAAGAATTAGATTTATTTACATTATTAACCTTAGATTCATTATTGCAACAATTAAATATTTCTTTTACTTACATAGTTGATTCTTTATTTCAAATTACGAAATCTTGTTCATATAATCTTGAAATTTCATTATTTGATACTAATTATGTTTTTCTTGATGGTATGATGCTAAAATTGGTTTGGAATGATGAATTTAATAGTTCTGAAATAGATGCAGTTAAGCGATTAACTTTGGCACAAAATTATGATATTCAAGAATTTAATGTATGTGAGAAACCAATTACTTTAGAAGCTACGGAAAATCAAGGTTGGCTAACAAGAAAACAAGTAGAAATGCTTTATCAAAAAGCATTAATTCCAAATAAAACATATCCATTAATATACAATGGAAAACATTATTTGGTTAGATTTAGATGGGAAGATCCGCCAGTTATTGATGTAACACCTATCTTGCCAAGGCCAAATATGGCAGATGATGATTATTATTATGGAACAATAAAATTAATGCAAATATTAAGGTAAATGGAGGTTTAAAATTATGGCAATATCTAGATCAGATGTTTCATTTGTAAAATCGGAAACAGTAACAGATTCTAATACAAATGGTGGCAGAAAAAGTTATATAGAAATCCCAAATAGAACAAAATACAATTTGTTTCCACGTGTAACTAAACCTGAAAGGGATAATGGAATTACCAGATATAGGAAAGAATTCGTATGGAACAAAAATGCTGATAATGAAAGTATTTTTGATGCTATGATTTATTTACTTTTTCCGTCGCCAGCTAATGATAGATTTTATTTAGCCTTGGGAACACAGACTGATGTTCAAGATGACATAGATGATAGTTATAAGTGGTATTCAGGCGGGAAATTAAACGCTGATTTAACTGCTAGTTCGCAACAGATTCAGATTTTGTTTGAAAGTAATGATGTTTATATTGACAATGATATTTACATTGCAATTTCTTCGCAATTCAAAATAAATCAGACGATAGATAGTGGCGTTAAACCATTTGATCCAGTCTATTATAACGGAAGTAAATGGGTAAAGCAATCTGCACCAAGTCCATCACAAGAAGATAATTATCCATATGGAACATATTTGGGTAATAATATAGTCTTTACTTATCATTCTGAAGGTCATATTGAATATATAAAAACTGCTAATGATAAGTATGAAAACGAAAGTTTAAGTGGTTCAGGTTCAGGCCCTTATACAGGACAAGATGGCGGAAAATTATTACATCCACCAATAAAAAAGGAAACTGTTACTGTTAAATATGCATTTGGTGGTATTGATTATGAAGCTACCGATGATGGCAATGGAAATATTACTGGAACAAATGTTTCAGATGGTAGTATAAACTATGAAACTGGTGAAATTAGCATAACATTTTCTGATACACCAGATTCTACACCAACAGTTGATTATTATAAAAGATGCTATACTTGGTCTGGTAATGTTTGTACTATAAATTTGGCAGATCAAGTTGCCAATAGTTATGATTCCGATAATACTTATTGTGGCGTCTGTTTATCACTTGGCGAGATAAAAACAAGTCTTTCGGATGTAACTGTAAACTCTGCAAACGGTAATTTCGATGAATCAAAAGTTTCATTGGATAATCAAGGAACTGTGGAAGATACATGGACTTTAACTTTTACAGATAGTTCACATTTCACATGCAGTGGTTCGCTTGAAGGAAATGTAGGTACAGGAACAATTACATCTAATTTTTCGCCAACAAATACCAATACATCTAAACCATATTTTACAATAGATTCCACTGCTTGGTCTGGAAGTTTTGAAGCTAATGATAAAGTTATATTTAAAACGCATCCTTCAGCTAAAGGGATTTGGCTAAAAGAAGTTGTGCCAGCAGGATCAGATGCATATTCTAATAATGGTATTTTAATGGAAATTTACATTGAATAATTTATAGGTGATAAATATGTCTTGGTTATCTAATTGGTCTTACAGAAAAAAGATAACCATTCAAGGCCAATCAGGTGCTGGAATTGATTACCAAGTACTACTCAAGGTTGGAGAGAGTTCAGGGGCTTCGGGGTGTGATTTTCACGTAGAAGGGCACTCAGCTAATTTTCCCAATGCAGACGATAATTTCGATGACAATTTATTAAATGATTATTTATGGAAAAAAATAATAAATGGAAATAACGTATCAGTAGAAGAACAGAATGGAAGAATAGAAGCTTCAGTTACTGCTACATCTGGAACTAATTATGGTTTGTTAAAAAGCAAATTTTATCTATCTGGTGATTTTGATATTCAGATAGATTTTTCCAATTTGGATTTAGAAAGCAAGGAATTTGGTTTTATACGTTTAGCAATAAGTATTGATGCTAATAATTATGCTTATTGTCAACGAGAATATAGAAATTCTTATGGTCATAACTATTTTGCTGGGATTAAAGTTAATGATAGTGAAACTGATGGTCACGTAGCTACAACCGATACTGCTGGCAAACTTCGAATCACTAGAGAAGGCAAAACGTTAACTTGTTACTATTGGGATGGAAACAATTGGCAACAAATTCACCAAAGAACAGATTTTCCAACCAATGATGTCTTTATATCAATTTGTGAAATATATAGTTCCGCCAATCATCCCCAAATTTCAGCTTATTTCGATAATTTTAAAATCAATAAAGGAACAGTTTTAAAACCATCAAGTGGTGATTTAAGGTTCACTAAAAATGATGGAACTACTTTATTAAGTTTTTGGGTAGAAAAAGTAGAAGGAACAAGTCCTAATCGTGTAGCGTATTGTTGGGTGAAAATTGCTGATAATTTAGATAATAACGTAGATATTTATTGTTACTATGGAAATTCAAATGCTACTAATGTAAGTAATGGTGATGATACATTTATTTTCTTTGATGATTTTAATGGTTCAAGTTTAGATACAAATAAATGGAATGAACTTAATACTGGCCCTTTAACGATTAATTCAAGTATTTTGACTATAAAAAGTGATGCTGACGATACAAGTCATGATGTTTATTCTAAAGATACGTTTTCTTATGACCATTGTTTAAGAGGACGTATTGCGATAAAACCAAAGACATGTTTTGCTCTTGAAAATTCACAACATACTGAAAGTGTTTTGGAATGGTACGATGCTTCGGAGAAATGGAGGTTCGCTAATAAGACAGGAGGAACATTATATCAGATTGAAATTGGCGATGCGGATGTTGGTGCATGGCATATAGATGAAATTATATATAAATCGGATAAGGGAAAACTTCGTCGAGATGGAAGCGATATTACTAGTCAATCATCGGGTGTTCCTAATATTGCTCTTCCTGTTAATATACGATCTTGGTCAGCTACGAATGATATACGATGTGATTGGGTATTAGTACGTAAATATATTGATCCAGAACCTTCTTATAGTTTAGCGGGAAGTGAAGAGATCTTAGAAGAATACGAAACTCGTAATTATAATTATCAATTTGATTCATACTTAATTCATTGTATAGATTCAAGTTTGTCATTGGATTCTTTGCTTTATCCTTTTCAAAGGAAATTAGTTAGAAAATCGGATGGTTCTTTTATTGCAGTTTATCATAAAGAAGTTGATGATATTTACCAAATCTTTTTAGCTTCATCTAATGATGGCATTGTTTGGTCTTCTACGCAAGTAACAAATGATTCTTATCATCAGAAATATCCAGCAATTATAATAGATGCAGAAGATGATGTCCATTTAGTATGGTTATCGCAAGTTGATTCTGATACTTATAAAATTGCATATAAATGTCAATTGAGTGGACAGTGGCAAGATACGGAAGTTATTGGGGATGCTATTGAAAATTCAGCACCAACAATTGTTTTTACTAATGAAAATGATGACATAATCTATGTAAGTTGGCACAAGGATAATAAAATTTTCGTAAAAAAGAAGATAAATAATACTTGGCAATCATCATATGAATTTTCAACAGGCGTTGAACAACTATTTCCATGCATTACAGTTGACAATAATGGAAAGTTTCATTTGGTTTGGTCTATAAAGAAAACATCCGATGGACTTTATCGAATAGTCTATTTAAATGAAGAAAAATTGACTTATTTTGGCGAAAGTGAATTTGGCGAAAGTGAATTTGGAGCGCAGATAGAAGAGCTTGCAGAAGTAGAAGGAAACAATTATCCTATAATTTTGATAGATTTAAACAATAACATATATGTCTATTGGCGTGATAAAGGGTATGGAAATAATCCTAATTATTATAATATAGTTTATAGAAAAAATGATGGTAGTGGATGGACTAATATTCAAAATGTTTCAGATGAAGATCATAATCAATTAGCACCTTCCATTTCAGCTACAATTCAAAATGACATTTATGCAGTTTGGTCAGGACTTGGATGGCCAAATAATCCAACATTCTATAATGTTCAATATAGAAAACCCAATCAATCAGTTCAATCAGTAACCGATGTAGATAGACATCAATGGTTTCCCAATACTATTTATTCATTATATCCGAAAGTATTTGGGACACATACTAATGTTCCGAAGCAAGGATTTGGTTTTATTTGGTTGGATGATATATATTTAAAATTTTATAATTTTAATTTGGATTGGCAATCAGCAATTTGGAAGTATTATTGGATTGATGTTTTATTAGTAAATAAAGTAAATAATTTCTTAAACAGTGTGCTGCTTAAAGGTGTTGAACTGGTTGATCGAGCC